>CAZUFI010000093.1:0-6594 GCA_964618745.1 uncultured Thermodesulfobacteriota bacterium
AAAAGGCCGCTTAAATCCTTAAGCGATATGATCAAGGGTAAGAGCGGACGTTTCAGGCAGAACCTCCTGGGTAAGCGTGTTGATTACTCCGGGCGTTCTGTTATCGTTGTCGGGCCTAACCTCAGGTTGCACCAGTGCGGGTTGCCTAAGAAGATGGCTCTGGAGCTGTTTAAGCCCTTTATCTATCAGAAGCTCGAAGAGCGTGGCTTTGCGACTACTATAAAGAGTGCCAAGAAGATGCTTGAGAAGGAACGTCCTGAGGTATGGGATATTCTGGAAGAGGTCGTTAAAGAACATCCGATCCTGCTTAACCGAGCACCGACTCTGCATAGGCTCGGTATTCAGGCCTTTGAGCCGATCCTCATTGAAGGCAAGGCCATTCAGCTTCATCCTTTGGTCTGTACCGCCTTTAATGCTGACTTTGATGGTGATCAGATGGCCGTGCATGTGCCTTTATCCATAGAGGCACAGACCGAGGCCCGTGTGCTTATGATGAGTACTAATAATATTCTCTCTCCTGCCAATGGTAAGCCGATTATCGTACCGACGCAGGATATCGTCCTTGGTCTTTATTATCTAACCCGTGAAAGACACGGGCAGAAGGGTGAGGGCAAGCGTTTCTCCGGCTATGACGAGGTTCGCGCGGCCTTTGAATCCGACGTGCTTGGTCTGCAGGCAAAGATTCAGATAAAGATTGATGGCGAGCTAGTAGATACAACGGTTGGCAGGGTCGTCCTTAAAGAGATCATCCCGGAATGTATAGAGTTTGATATTGTCAATAAAGTTATGGATAAGAGGCAGCTCGCAGAGCTCGTTGATATCTGCTATAGAAGGGCCGGAAGTAAAGAGACGGTCATCCTTGCCGATAAGCTCAAGAATATGGGGTATAAATACGCCACCAGGGCTGGAATCTCGATCAGTATAGATGACATGAAGATCCCAGAGAAGAAAGGTATCTTGCTTGATAAGGCTCACGGCGAGGTCGCCGAGATCCAGAAGCAGTATAATGAAGGACTTATTACCGATGGTGAGCGTTACAATAAGGTTATTGATATCTGGGCGCAGGCCACAGAAGAGATCGCCGATGAGATGCTTAAGAATCTGGCGGCTGACTCATATACGGATAAAGAAGGTGTCGAGCATAAGGTGCCGTCCTTTAATCCTATCTATATGATGGCCGACTCGGGTGCTCGTGGTTCTGCCCAGCAGATACGTCAGCTGGCCGGGATGAGGGGACTTATGGCAAAGCCGTCGGGAGAGATCATCGAGACGCCTATTACGGCGAACTTCAGGGAAGGCCTTACCGTGCTTCAGTACTTTATCTCGACTCATGGTGCCAGAAAGGGTCTTGCCGATACAGCACTTAAGACAGCGAACTCTGGTTATCTTACCAGAAGGCTCGTTGATGTAGCGCAGGACGCTATAATCGTAGAGAATGACTGTGGCACCTTGGACGGAATCTATATAACCTCGCTTGTCGAGGGTGGTGAGATAATAGAGACTATCGGAGAAAGGCTGCTCGGAAGGGTCGTGCTGGAAGAGGTCTATGAGCCATTTACAGGCGAGATGCTTCTGGAGGCCAATGCCGGGATAGATGAAGCCGCCGTGACAAGGATAGAGGTCGCTGGAATCGACAGGGTAAAGATCAGGAGCGTGCTTACGTGTAGGGCCGGGCGAGGAATATGCGCCAAGTGCTATGGACGTGATCTGGCCCGTGGTAAGCTTGTCGAGCTCGGAGAGACCGTCGGTGTTATAGCCGCACAGAGCATCGGTGAGCCAGGCACACAGCTTACGATGAGAACCTTCCATATCGGTGGTACTGCCAGCCGTCGCGCCGAGCAGACATCGCTGGAGGCTCGTCATGAAGGTGTTATCAGGTATCTGAACCTGAATGCTGATACTAACTCCCGTGGCGAGACAATAGTTATGAACCGTAACGGCGAGATAACCATCGCCGATGAGCAGGGTCGTGAGCGCGAGAAGGATGCGGTCATCTATGGCGCAAGGCTTATGGTTAAGGACGGGGAGAGTGTTAAGCCCGGTCAGGTAATAGCCGAGTGGGATCCCTTCACTATTCCTATTATTACAGAGACGGCTGGTTTTATTAAATATGGTGATGTTGTCGATGGCAAGACCATGCGTGAGCAGGTCGATGAGGTAACAGGACTATCTAGTAAGGTTGTAGTTAGTTACAGAGAGGCAGATATGAGGCCTCGTGTATCTATTAAAGATAGCACAGGTAAGACTCAGCGCATTGAGGGTACGACTATGACGGCGCGGTATATGCTGCCGGTTGGTGCTATCCTTACAACGGCTGAGGGTGATGAGGTTAAGGCCGGTGATGTCGTAGCCAAGATGCCTCGTGAGACGACAAAGACCAAGGATATTACAGGAGGTCTGCCTCGTGTCGCCGAACTCTTTGAGGCTCGTAAACCTAAAGAGTGCGCCGTGATCAGTGAGATCGACGGAGTGGTATCGTTTGGTAAGGACACCAAGGGTAAGCGCAAGGTTGTTGTTACCCCTGAGACAGGTGATCCAAAGGAGTACCTCATCCAGAAGAGCAAACATCTAAGCGTTAGAGAGGGTGATGCAGTTAAGGCTGGCGAACCTTTGATGGACGGCTCTGCCAATCCGCATGATATCTTGAGCGTGCTTGGTGTTAAAGAGCTTGCCAAATATCTGGTCGATGAGGTCCAAGAGGTCTACAGACTTCAGGGCGTTAAGATAAACGACAAACATATAGAGACAATAGTCAGGCAGATGCTTAAAAAGGTCAATATTATGGATCCAGGCGATACCATATTCTTGGTCGGCGAGCAGGTAGAGCGCTACGTCTTTGAGGATGAGAACGAGAAGATTCTCTCAAAGGGTAAGCAGCCTGCCGTTGCAGAGCCGCTCTTGCAGGGTATTACAAAGGCCTCACTCTCGACCGAGAGCTTTATCTCGGCAGCCAGCTTCCAGGAGACTACCAAGGTCCTTACCGGCTCTGCCGTAGAGGGGCGTATAGATAGGCTCAGAGGCCTTAAAGAGAATGTCATTATGGGTAGGCTGATTCCTGCCGGTACGGGCTTCCATCGCTATCTTGGGGTTAAATCCGGGGTAGATGTAAGGGCCGGTGAACCTGAAGAGTCGGAAAAGCCCGCTGAAGAGGGCGCAGCTGCCGTTGAGGCGCAGTCAAAGGAGCAACCTCAATTAAATACTTGATAAGTTGACTAATTCCTTGACAAGGGGTTTGTGAACTGATAAATTAGTAAACTTTAGTCCACCAAATAATGCAGTGACCCGTCTTGGACGGTAGGAAGAGAGATGCCAACAATAAATCAGTTAATACGCAAGGGTAGGAAGAAGCCGATAAAGAAGACAGGCTCACCTGCTTTGGAGACATGCCCTCAGAAAAGGGGAGTATGTGTAAGGGTTTACACGACTACGCCAAAGAAACCTAACTCTGCTTTGAGGAAGGTCGCAAGGCTCAGGCTTACCAATGGAATAGAGGCCACGGCCTATATTCCAGGAATCGGCCATAACCTTCAAGAGCATTCAGTCGTCCTTATCAGGGGCGGAAGGGTAAAGGATCTTCCAGGTGTAAGGTATCATATCGTCAGGGGTTCACTCGATACAGTTGGTGTGAGTGATAGAAAGCAGTCGCGCAGTAAGTACGGGGCAAAGAGGGTTAAGTAATAACGTAACTCTTTGTTTTTAAAGTAAAATAATTATTTTTTTGTAGGTTTTAGGAGGTTTTTAGATGGCCCGTAAGGGAAGAGCACCCAAGAGGGAAGTACTGCCGGATCCGCTATACGGTGATGTTACGGTTACTAAGATCGTAAACGAGATCATGAGCGACGGTAAGAAGAGTGTGGCTGAGAAGATTCTTTATGGCGCGCTTGATATAGTAAAAGAGAAGACGGGCTCAGATCCTTTGGTCGTCTTTAAGAAGGCACTTGATAATGTAAGGCCGTCCCTTGAGGTTAAGTCCAGGAGAGTAGGTGGCGCAACATATCAGGTCCCTATCGAGGTTAGCCCTGAGCGTAAGATATCACTATCGCTGCGTTGGGTTGTCGGGTACGCAAGAAAGCGTACTGAGAGGACTATGACGGAAAAGCTCGCCGCAGAGCTAATGGATGCCGCGAATTCACGCGGCGGTGCAGCAAAGAAGAAAGAGGATACGCATAAGATGGCTGCGGCCAACAAGGCCTTTGCACACTATCGCTGGTAGGTCGGCTTGCACGGGGGTAGCTCTCGTAGATGGGGGGTAACTCTTGTAGGCGGAAGGTAGCTCTAGTAGAGTGGTAAGGCAGCCAGTGATAGATTGTAGTTTAGATTAGAAAGAGCTCTTTGATAACTCAATAGAGGTCAACAGATAACAGGGTAGATTTTTCGTTATTGTTGTGGTTTACCCTGAATTTTTGAGAGGTTATTGTTGTGGCAAGGGAAATACCTTTAGATAAACAGAGAAATATCGGAATTATGGCTCACATTGATGCCGGTAAGACCACGACTACCGAGAGGATACTCTATTACACAGGAGTAACCTATAAGATAGGCGAGGTTCATGACGGTACGGCTGTAATGGACTGGATGGAGCAGGAGCGTGAGAGAGGGATTACAATTACCTCGGCTGCGACTACCTGTGTCTGGAAGGATTATGGTATTAATATAATTGATACACCTGGCCATGTTGATTTTACTATTGAGGTTGAGAGATCCCTTAGGGTTCTGGACGGCACTGTAGCGGTCTTCTGCTCGGTCGGCGGAGTAGAGCCTCAGAGTGAGACTGTCTGGAGGCAGGCCACAAGGTACAACGTACCTAGGATTGCCTTTGTTAATAAGATGGACAGGACGGGTGCTGATTTTTATCACGTTGTTGAAATGATGAAGGATAGGCTTAAGACCAAGGCCGTTCCTTTTCAGTTGCCGATTGGCAAGGAAGAAGATTTTATTGGTGTCGTAGATCTGATTGAAGAGCATGCCATAGTATGGGACGGCTCGGAGCTTGGTGCCAAGTACAGGATTATTGATATACCGGAAGATTTAAAAGACAAGGCCGCTGAGTATCGTGAGGCTCTGGTAGAGGCTGCGAGTGACTTTGATGAAGATATAATGGAGAAGTTCCTCGAAGGTGAGGCGGTCACCAAGGAAGCACTGATTGCGGCCCTTAGAAAGGCAACACTCGCTCTAGAGATAACACCTGTATTCTGTGGTACTGCATTTAAGAACAAGGGCGTTCAGCTCTTGCTCGACGCTGTAGTTGATTACTTGCCGTCCCCATTAGATATTCCGCCTGTAAAGGGTCTCTTACCTAATTCAGAAGAAGAGGCAACTAGAGAGACCGAGGACGATGCACCTTACTCAGCCCTTGCCTTTAAGATAATGACCGACCCGTTTGTAGGTCAGCTAACATTCTTTAGAGTTTATTCCGGGACGATCAAGTCCGGTTCTTACGTATTTAACTCCACAAAGGGTAAAAAAGAGAGGATCTCTCGTATTGTCAGGATGCATTCCAACAAGCGTGAAGAGATTGATATGGTTCACGCCGGTGATATCGCAGCCGCTGTTGGCCTTAAGTACTCGACGACAGGTGATACTATCTGTGACCCTGATAATCCGATAATTCTTGAGTCTCTTGATATTCCAGAGCCGGTTATCAGTATCGCAATCGAGCCAAAGACCAAGGCTGATCAGGAAAAGCTCGGCGTATCTCTTCAGAAGCTTGCTGTGGAGGATCCTTCCTTCCAGGTCAAGAGCGATGAGGAGACGGGGCAGACCATTATCTCCGGTATGGGCGAGCTTCATCTTGAGATTATCGTCGATAGGCTTCTGCGTGAGTTTAAGGTAGAGGCATCTGTTGGTAAGCCTCAGGTTGCCTACAAAGAAACAATCAAGAAAGCAGTCAAGGCCGAGGCAAAGTACGTAAAGCAGACAGGTGGACGTGGTCAGTACGGTCATGTATGCCTTGAGCTAGAGCCAAGTGAGCGTGGCGAGGGCTTTGAGTTTATCAATAAGATCGTTGGTGGTGCAATCCCCAAAGAATTTATTAATCCGATTGAAAACGGCATTAAAGAGTCAATGGAAGCAGGTACGTTAGCCGGTTTCCCTGTCGTCGATGTTAAGGTAACTGTCGTAGATGGTTCATACCATGATGTTGACTCCTCTGAGATGGCCTTTAAGATAGCAGGTTCGATGTGCTTTAAAGACGGTATGAAAAAGGGCGGGCAAGTCCTGCTTGAGCCGATAATGGATGTTGAGGTCGTCGTGCCGGAGCAGTTTATGGGTGACGTAATAGGTGACCTTAGCTCTAGGCGTGGTAAGGTTCTAGGGATGGAGGCCAGAGCTGGTTTTCAGGTCGTAACCTCAACCGTTCCACTTGCCAATATGTTTGGCTACTCGACTGATCTAAGAAGTGCCACACAAGGTCGCGCCTCGTACTCGATGCAGTTCTCATTCTATGAGCCTGTGCCGACCTCGGTTCTTGAGACGATAACTGCCAAGGCAGCAGTCAAGTAATAAAGGTTTTTTTAGATATAGATTGTTAAAGTACCACAACATATTCGGAGGGAATGAGAGATGGCGAAGGAAAAATTTGAGAGGAATAAACCG
>CAZUFI010000094.1:0-6536 GCA_964618745.1 uncultured Thermodesulfobacteriota bacterium
AGCGGTCTTTTTGCGAGGCGCAGTCTTTTCTTCGTCCTTCTTATCTTCGTTGGATGATCTCGTGGTTTCTGTCTTGGCCTCATTGGCCTCAACCGTAGCACGGCCAGCGACCGTAGCACGGCTGGCGGCTGGCCTTCTGCGCCGTCTCGGCTTTGAAACATTTGTATTAGCGACAGGCTTTGCCACACCCAAAAGACCTGCGGCCTGCCTCGTTCCCTCTGGCGTAGGGACAGGCCCAGTGAGTGCAGGTCCAGAAGGAACTTCCGCCTTACCATCTACCTTATGTGGGAGATCCTTCTTCCCTGAGGCATCCGCCTTTGCAGAGGCATCCGCCTTTGCAGAGACATCCACCTTACCAGCACTCTTTAGTGCAGTAGAACTATCTATCTGATCATAGTCACTCGGCTCTTCTTTGACCTTTGCCTTTCTGGGGGCACGACGACGTCTACGTGGCCGACGCTTACGCTCCGGCTCAAAGGTCTCGGGCACTTCATCGATATCCTCGGCGACAAACTCTACATCTTCGGCATCGGGCTCTAAGGTATCCAGATCTTCACTAATATCACTGGTAGCCTTCTCACCGACCCTCTCTATATCTGAGATGGTCATACGAAAATCACGCTTTAGCTTATTAAACTCACTCAGTAGACGCGCAAGCGTCTTGCCAAGCTGCGGAAGTTTATCCGGGCCAAGCACTACCACCGCCAATACCGCTATAAGGATTATCTCGGTAAAACCAATTCCAAACATCTCAGGTTAGTCCTCAGAGGTCTCGTAGGCCTCCGGCACAACAAGCACCGGACACTTTGCCTTCTTGAGCAGACGCTCGGTTGTGCTGCCGAAAAAGAGCTTATCAATAAAACCGCTACCGTAAGTACCAACGACTATCGCATCTATATTATTTTCATCAGCGTACTTAAGCAACTCTTCAAAGGGCTCGCCTTCAAGTACATTCTTCTCGACATTTACAAAATTACCCATATGCTTGGTAGCAAACTCACTTAGCATCTTCTTGGCACTCTCACGCATCCCTTCGTCGAGCTTCTCAAAAGATATATGCGGGACATAAAAGCCCATCGCCTCCATCTGGTTATCAACGACATGGACCAGATGAATCCTGCTGCCAAAACTGGCGCCAAGGGCGATAGCATATTCAAGCGCGTGAATAGACGGCTTAGAGAAATCGACCGGCATTAAAATGTTATCAAACCTCTTCATTTCCATAATAATAAAAACCTCCTGACCTTGTTGGGTTAAGTATAATCTACCTTTGGGCAAGTCTATATGATATTACAAGAAAAGCCCCCTTTCAATACCTTTATCATCAATAAAAGGATTGACCGCCAAGAGCAGCTGTGCTAAATTATGGCTTATGGAGCTTAATAGCATCAAGTCATTTATCAAAAGAAAGCTCAGACCGTCTCAGGCGGCATTCCGTAAGGCGTCACCAGATGCCTCGCGTAATTCCTATTCCGTTAAATCTTTTGGCCTTCAATCGAAGGCCTTTTTTTTATGCCTATTTGCAAGCAGATGGAAGTCTCGAAAGGCAACTACGGCTTTTCGCCCTCTCTCTGAATCCGGGGGAGCGCAACTCCCGCTTCTCTTTATACTGGTGGCAGCGTTCCTTTCGTTGCCACTTTTTTTTGACCTTGGCAGCACCGTCGCCAACTCAAAGAGCACCGTCCCGTTAGAGGCTACCAGCTACTCTAACTCTAATGATATCCTAAAGACCTTAAAAGACGACAATATAAAGCTCATCCACAGGCCCGAGCACGACGTAAGCCTGTCCTCTGTACCAAGCATCACAGAGCGCACCGTAAACCCCACCTATAGGCCTACACCACCTGACTTTAAGCGTGGCAGCCTCGTCCGTAAGGAGATATCCTTTACCTTTGACGGCGGCTCGCACAGAGGGCAGACCACGCAGATTCTGCATATATTAAGGCAGCGCAAGATCAAGACTACGCTCTTCTTAACAGGCCAGTTTATGCAGAACAACCCGGCCCTTGTACGTCTTATGCTTAATGACGGCCATGAGATCGGCAACCACCTCATGGATCACCCGCACCTAACTACATACTCCAAGAACAAACGACACCATCGTCTGCCGCATGTAGATAGGGCCTTTCTCCTGCGCCAGCTCAATCAGACAGCCCGTATATATACAGAGGTAACCGGCGAAAAGCTAGCCCCTATCTGGAGGGCCCCGTACGGCGAGGTAAATAAAGAGCTTCGCAGCTGGGCTTACAACGCAGGCTATATGCATATAGGATGGACAACCGATTACAAAAGAAAAGAAAGCCTTGATAGCCTGGACTGGGTAAGTGATCCAGAGTCCAGGTTGTACCGTACACCTACACAGTTGAAGGATCGCATTCTGGACTTTGGCAAAGACAGCCACGGCCTAAAGGGCGGCGTGGCCCTTATGCATCTGGGTACGTACCGACGCGGCGAGAAACTCGCCAGCAAGCTCGGCGAAATGATAGACGAGCTGCATGCCAGAGGTTACCGCTTTGTAAAGGTATCTACCCTAATAAAGGGCCATAAAGACACGGCAGCCTACCTGCCAACAACAGATCAGACAGACCACTTAAAGATAGCTCAGACCGATTAGACGGCCCCGGTCCTCTTCATAAGCTCTCGACCCTGACCACGAATACCGCCAGCAAAGAGCAGCAAGACCATACCAATAACCAGAATAACAGAACCTATAATCATAAACCAGATGCCTGGATCTTTATGAATAGAGAGAACGGCATACTCGGTAGTTGCGTAGCCAACGAGCCTGACGGTCGCACCGGCGACGACGACCGAGGTCCCTGGACGCCCAAGGCTTAAAAGCCCGATCTCGCCACTTGCGTCTACCACAACCTGAACCGGGTTTCGGTACTCATTGCTCCTTGAATAAGCCTGCCCCGAGCTATCTACTGCGTAATCAGGATAAAGCTCACCAAGCAACATCCTGCGCTCACCCAGAGCAAAGGCCCTGCCAAACTCGACTTCTCCTTGGTCACCATTAACGTCGAGGATCACACCCTTGGTCATCTTCCCCTGCCCTTCATGATAAAAGGCAATACCGTCCTCTATAACCGGTGAATTAACGCTTATATCGGCGCTGCGCAGCTCCTTGCCATCCTTAAAAAGAGTAATAGTCGTCCTTACCTTCTCAGGGCCGCGCGGCCCAAACTCGGTATCAAGGTTATCGAGCCTGACCATCATACCCTCACTATGAGGCACCGGGGTCTGCTGGCCCTCTACAAGTATATTCTGATCCGTACGAAAACCAGCGGCACTGCCGACCAGATGCCCGAGCAAGGCCACCATAAAACCTATATGAATGATCTGAGGATAAAAGGCACGCTTTGGCAGCTTCAAGGTAACGATGCGGTAAAGCTTATCAACTGTACAGACAAAGGTATTGAGCCCAAAGAGTGCTATAAGGACGACCAGGATATATATCCAGAAGGTAAGGTCGAGCCGCTCGGCTCCATGGTTATAGAGCCACGGCAGGAAGAGATCCGCATCTACCTTCTCAAAAAAATGCCGATTTGCTAACGTAGCAATAGAGCCCCAACCCGCCACAACGCAGATTACAAAGGCAAGCACTACGGTCAGAGTCGTCGAACAGAAAAATTTCCATATTGTTTTCATATAATTGCCCCACTACGTACTAAGGTTTTCTACCATAAGGACTAGCAGCTGTCAATCACTCACCCCAATCACCTGGGCCTATTCTCCCCTCAGGGAGAAGAGGCTTTCTATAAATAGTTGCGCCTGCCTTACTGAGGCAAGCTCATTAGAGAAAAAAGAAGTCCCAAAACAAGCCCAGCACCTTGACAAAACCCCAACATCATATACAATATGTGTATTAAATGAGATATTTATCCACAATTAACGTAATAATATAAAAAGGCATACATTATAGATGAGGAAAGCATCCTTTATAATCTTCGTTTTCTGCTTCTTCGTCTTCGTAATGAATCTACCGAATCCTTCAGCGTACTCGAAAAACCTCTACAAAGAAAGCGAATACCAGCGGCTCTGGTGCGATAGTGCCGGAGGCAGGGCCGAGTACGTCCTACCCGACAGGACGCGCGTCGATTGCCTCACAGACGAGTATGCCGTAGAGGTTGACTTTGCCCGCAAATGGGCCGAGGCCATAGGACAAGCACTCTATTACGCAACCGTAACCGGCAAACGCCCTGCTGTGCTGCTCATTATGGAACGCCCGACCGATGCTCGCTACCTTCTACGCCTCAAGCGCGTAGCCGCAACGACTAGTCTGGCAGACTCCAACCACAGACTAAAGGTAATGACGATAACACCCGCCGAGCTGCATGAAAGACGCGCCGAAAGCCTTCTGCGTTAACCCTGGCTGCCCCTTTAAAGCACACATGGTTGACTTAATTAAACTTGTGATATACATTTAAGGAGCAGCTTGCCCGATCACCCGATCACCCGATCCATTGCTCGGGCGGCTGCTACACACCACGCGCCGACTAACAAGGGCGTAGGGGTAGAATAAAAAGACCTATTTTACCCAATAGAATTAAAGACTTCTCCAAAAAAGGGTAGAATAAAAACACCATAAGGTATGGAAGCTATGAAAAAACATATATTTTTGCTACTAGTTGGGCTCTTTTTTGTCTTGAGTGCTTGCGGCGACAACACTAACAAAATCAAAGAAGCATCGCAAGTTCAAGAGATTCATCTGGAAAAGAAAGACCTACTTGTCGAGCGCAATGTAAGCAACATCCGCCCCTTCTGGTGCGCTGGCAATGAGATACTTATCTATTATGTCAATGACCCCAAAGGAAAAAATTCCGGAGTTGTTCGCTACGATATTACTACCGGCAGCAAAACGCACGTCACCGACTATACGGCATGGCCGCTTGCATGCACTCCGGACGGCAGGTGGCTCATATACATGGATAAAGCAAACCTCTACAGCGACGACGGCCCGAATGGAAGCACGGTTCTTGATCTTTGGCGTTATGAGTTCGCCACAGAAAAACGCGAAAAAATAGCCGTTTCCACAGAGAATGCGCCCGATTGGACCATCTTCTCACCCGATGGCACCAAGCTCTTCCTGAGTAAAGAACTCATTAAGAAGATAGAGATGCCGGAGCCAAGATGGGAGAAGATAAGAACCAAAGGAGAGAGCGGATATCCTCTATGGTTTAAAGACTCTTCCGCCGTTGTTAGTAAAACCTATATACAGGGGGAAAGAGCGGATAAATTCAATATCAAGACCTTTAAAGGCAAAGAAAAGACTTTCGTTGTTGACCCTGATCTTGGCGTCTTTGTACCTAAGGCCATAGACAACCTTAACAGGATATATATCAGGGCATCCAACAACAGAGGTGAAAACGCCAGACTTCTCAGATGCGAAGTAGATATAAAGAGCGAAAGCATATCATGCAAGACAGTACTACGGCTGAGCGACGATAGATACTACTACTTTCTGGACTTTCTGCGTGACGGCAAGACCTATGCCTTTGCGATGCGCGATGGACACTGTATCAAGATCACAGAAATAGGGAGCGATAAGGCAGAGTGTATCACCGCTAATACGCATTACAGTTTGAGCGGCTATACAGGCCTCTCACCTAACAAAAAACGACTCGCCTTTATGGCTTCCAGAAAGAAAAAAAATGGTGGACTTTTTAATGACCTGTACATCAGCAATCTTAAATAAGATCAACGGAGGACAAAATCTTTACACTTAACTTCATGAAACCAGTTGAAGACGGTATAAGCTCTGATTTTGCCTCAAGAAAAGGCAAACACTCTGGAATAGATTATAGATCGAGCAGGGGCACAGTGGTAAAAGCAAGCGAAGCCGGCGTAGTCGTCAGGGCCCTAGAAAACCAGCCTACAGAAACAAGGAAAAAGGCATACGGCAATGTCATCGTCATAAACCATACCCCTGACTACGGAAAAAAAGATAAGAAGACAAAAAGACATATATACACTCTCTACGCACACCTAGATGAAATGCTGGTAAAAGGAAAACAACGCGTAAAAAAAGGGGACGAAATAGGCCTAGCTGGCAAGACAGGCTCGGTTAGAAGCACAGGCACAGGAGACGGCTCGCACCTACACTTTGAGATAATCGACTCAAAGAACGGAGCGATGAACTGGGCAACGACCGACATAAACAAAGGAGCAATGAATGTAAAAAGCGGTGTAAACCGAAAAGACCCAAAACCATATTTTATTACAGGTACAGAGATCAAAGATTATCCCGACCCCCTGACCGACGAAGAACTGGGGAAGTTCCACGAAGCAATTGAGTTTGATATGCGTACCGACGCAGCCCCTGCTCTTCTGGTAACACTGCCGGAGTTTAGAGCGTTCGTTAAAGAAGTTCGCGGCACCTACCCGCCGCCAGATACCGAGATGCCCGGAGTGACGATTAATTTCTCCAACCTCTTTAGTCCAGAGTTCCGCATTTTCTTTCCAGTCCTTGACCTTGAAGTAAACGGAAAGAATCTTGGTAAGATACAGACTGGTACAACCAGCTACCAGATAAA
>CAZUFI010000095.1:0-5145 GCA_964618745.1 uncultured Thermodesulfobacteriota bacterium
AGTCTGTAGAGAGCGGGTAAGAGTTTTTTCTGGGATAGATCTCCGGTAGCCCCGAAGATAACCATGGTAGTTGGTCCGGGTTTTATTGTATTCATTTGTTTTTCCTCTTACTTATTAAAGCGTTAAGATAAACTCTAGCATACGCAGGGGATTTGTCAATCACCGCTGTTCTTGCGTTTTTTGCGTAACTTTGTCGCTCTGGATCTGCTCAGGCAGCCTTTCTTGTCTTTTTGTGGTTCATTTACAGGTTGTTCCGGTAGCGGTGATAAATAAAAAAAGTTGCAATAGCAAGCATTTATATGGTAGATTTGATAAAATTTGTGTAAAAAAGGCACTGAATTATCATTGGCAATTTGTCTCTTTGCGTGGTCTATGTATGACTTTCCTTAGTTCTTGGTATCAACCCTTAAGAGGATAACCTAAAATGAAGATAATAAGGCCGATTTTCTTAGTGTGTCTCCTATTTCTTGCCTCCTGTGTCGCTCCGGCGATGCAGGACATGCAGACCCGGTTTTCTTCACCACCTTCTTCTTCATCCGCCAGGGTCTTGTTGTACCTGCATCTTAGCTCTACCTTGTCTGCTGATATTAAGTTTAGCATAACCGAGGCCTCACTGATCGATGGTGAGGGGGGTAGCCACGACCTGCTGCAAGCGCCGGTAAGCGTGAGTTCTACCGGTGTTGGAAGCGGACAGGTGCTGATTGTCGAGGGCTTTGTAGCACCCGGTGATTATCTTGGTTTACGTCTTGCCTTTGGTCAGGCAACTATCGGTCGCGGCGGTAAAAGAGCGAATCTTGTTTTGCCGGAGAAGGGCGGTGAGTTTCAGACCTCTTTCAGCTTGGAACTCGGCGGCGGGCAGAGCACTGTTCTAAGCCTGGAGTGGGACCCGGCGGCCTCCGTGGCGAAGAGGGTTGTCTTTAATCCGGCCATAACGGTAGAGACTCAAAGGCCATCGGCCAGAGGTCTGCTTCTATATATCTCCAATAGCGGATCAAACTACGTAACGGTCATTGATAGGAGTTTAGAGAGGGTGGTAGGGGCTGTAACGGTCGGGGACGGCCCTATGGCAATGGCCCTTAATCAGCGCAAGGATATGTTGTATGTGCTGAATTCACGTTCGCATTCAATATCGGTCGTCGATGCCTTGTACTTGGAACTGCGCGATACCATTGAGCTGACCGCAGGGATGGATCCTACGGATATGGCCTTTATGCCTGACGAGACAGATACTACCGAGGGTAAGCTTTATGTGGTAAACAGGTCTAGCAATGATGTGGTCCTGGTTGATACCGCATCGAGCCGCGTAATGAAGGTAATCCCTGTCGGGCATAGACCGTCGTTTGTTCTGGCTGATGATGAGCGTCGCGAGATATATGTGACCAATGAACTTTCAAATACACTTAGCATTATTAATGCAACCGAAGATGTTGTGGCCTCGACTATCAGGGTCGATGATAGTCCGGTTGGCTTGGCCCTTGGTGATGACAAGGTCTATGTCTTTAATCAGGGTTCAAACTCTATATCAGTGGTCTCGCCTTCAGGCAGGAAAATCGACGATACTTTGATCTTATCTGATCCTCCAAGCAGGGGGATCAAGGCCTTTGGCGAGCGCTTCTTTATCTTGAATACTTTAACCGATAACATAACTTTTTTTAACAGACAAGACGTACTTACCGCTATAAAAAAGGTAGGTGATTCTCCCATAGGGCTAGCAGCTGATGAAGATCGTAACAGGATCTACGTCTCAAACCTCAACTCGAATACGGTCTCTATCGTTGATCCAAAGGGAGAGAGGGTCGTAGGCGAGCTTGATGTTGGCAGTAAGCCTTACGGGGTGCTGCTTCTGGATAATTAACAAATGACAATAAGATCTTTTTTATTAGTTGCCACTGTTGCTCTGATATTTGTCTTTTTTATTGGTAGCGATAGCGCACTGGCCTCGATTGGTATCAGAGCTAGTTTGTCTACTAACGAGGTTACGGCTGAGAACGGCGGTGTAGAGTCGACTTCATCTACGACAACACAGAATTATAGTCTTAATTTTCAAAAGCAACTGACCAATACGATAACTTTGAATGGCGATCTTAGGTGGATTAGTACGTTGATAGATTTAAACGGGGTCGAGACCGAGACCAAGAGTGCATACCCTGTATTTACTCTTAGCTACAGGCCTCCCGCGCAGTATAATATAAGGTTTGGCTACAACAGGACCGAGAGCTCACCGTCGCAGGGAGATCGTATTACGACATCAAATATGAATGCCGGCTTTGCTTTGCCGGCAAGCAGGTTGCCGTCTCTTAACATGAGTTATAATAAATCCACGACCGAGGATCATGCCAAGGTTCAGCAGGTAAATAACGAGAGTACTACGATTAGGCTATCGTCGTCGTATAGTTTTGAGTACCGGGAAGCAAATCTAAATGTAAATTATAACTATGGGCTGGCTTTTATTGATGATATCGTTGGCGAGAACACTACGACAACACCTTCTCATCTTTTATCCACCAGTGCCAACAGGGATTTTTTTGGCGGTAAGTTGAAGGCCTCTGTAAACTATGGTGTCGATATAAGAGAGACCACTACGGAGAGTCTTGGTTCAGCCAGTAGGTTTGAGCAGGTAGTAGGGGCTTCGATAGGGCTTGAGTCCGAGTTGGTTGCTACCCCGACATTAATTGCTATGACCACCGAGCCGGAGCTTATAGACAACAATAGGAGTACGCCTGTAAATCCGTCGTCGGCGACGACTACGATAGACCTTGATCAAGTTAACTGGAATATAGGTATTGGTTTTTCCACTCCACAGGCCATACACGAGCTTCATCTGTATGTTAGTTCGGTTCTCCCGACCGTGACACTGGAGGCCTACGAAAGCGGTGGTAGTTGGACGGTTTATACGAGTTCCGATTCTATTAACTGGAGCTCTATAGGAGCCTCGGTAGACTATGAATCTGTCTTTAGCCGTTACAGTTTTACTTTTAGTGAGACCACTGCCAGGTACTTTAAGGTTGTGAACGCAACTGGTGCTACAGGGATTATCGCAGTCACAGAGATGGCGGCACTGGGTTATGCGCTAAGTACGCCTAAGAATAGTTTTACCTCTAGTACGACCAGAAATTTTAGTGGTTTGACTCTGGCTTACACCCCCACGGATCGGCTTAATCTCGGAATGAACCTTACTATGGACACTACGAGTACTGAGCGTGATGGCTCAACCGGTACTGATATAAAAAATAGCCGTTATGGTTTGAATGGAAGGTATATTATTATACCCGAGTATCTCCAGTTTTCCTCAACCTACGCATCGACTATCTCGACACCGTCAGATGGTGATGAGAATGCGACAAATAGTTATACGGTTACCTTCTCGGCGACGCCGCTTGAGACGGTAAGTGGCAGTTTAGCTTATCTTTTCTCTGAGAACCTGCTTGCCGGCGCAGTGCAAAGTGAGCAGAGCTCTATGAATATGAGTGTATTTATGGCTATTTATACAGGGATTGACCTGAACTTAGCCGCAACTATCTCGACTACTGAATCCCCGCAGGCCGGCTCTGAGTCTGATGCGAGCTCTTACCAGTGGGGGTTCAGGCTTAAGCCCTGGAGGCAAATTACTGTACTGATTAATGGCAGTAGTTCTACCAGTGATAGTACACAGAATGGCGTTTCTACGACCAGTACCTCGGATACGCTGGATATGAATATATCTTATACTCCGAGCAGGAAGATATATATGTCCGCTGATTTTGACTTTAAGCCTGAGGCCTCGGAGGTATATAGTTTGACCTGGACACCAACCAGGGCTGTACAATGCAGGTTTAGTTATAATTCGGATGAGGCAAGTAGTGGTTTTTCTACAGATTTGAGTTGGCGTCCGTTTAGGCCGATAAGTGTGCATACAGGGTATTCAGTGGTCTGGACCGATAATGTAACGGATGATCAGACCGAGACGATATATACTAGAGCATCGATACGTTTTTAATATCGATTTTTATTTCGTAAGCTTTTGAATAATATAAAAAAACTTGTATAATGGAGTGCGTTAATGTATAATATTAGTGCTATGTTGAATTGTTCGGCCCGACTTAGACGAGATGGTGCTAAGCTTATGCTGATAATTTTGCTGCTGACGGTGGCAGGGTGTGGTGGAAAAGTTGTCAGGTATATTAACCCTGAGGCAAACTTCTCGTATATCCGTAAGGTTGCGATCTTGCCTTTTAATAACCTGACAGGCGACCGTTACGCTGGTGAAAAGGTGCGTGCTGCGTTGACTGTTGAGCTTTTGTCGCGTATGGCCTTTGATGTTATGGAGCAGGGCGAGGTCAGTAAGGTTTTGACCCTGGTTATGAGGGCAACAGGTGCTGATGAGGGCATGGTTCTGGAGCTCGACAAAGAGACTCTGAAGCTTCTAGGGGAGAGGCTCGGGGTGCAGGCCGTTATACTTGGTAGTGTCGATGACTACGAGTCCAGAAAGGATGGTGGTGTGGTCTCGGTCTCGATCAGAATGCTTGATACAAGCTCGGGGTTGATTCTCTGGCAGGCAAAGGGGGCGGCATCGGGCTCTAACTTCACCAGAAAGATGCTTGGATTGGATAGTAAAAATACCAGCGACCTTACTCGTAAGGTCGTAAGACGTGTCTTAAATACATTGCTGTAATGTTTTTGAGCCTTCTTTATATATAATGCTCGGCTTTGATTGCCAGCCTGAATATTCCGGCATGAAAACTAAAGATCTGAGCTTGTTGTTTTGATTTTATTTGTCAACGAGGATCTATATGCGACTACTTGTGAAAGATAAGGGCTTGTCTTCTGTTGCGGCTAATGCAGTATCAAGCGTTGGCCTCTGGAGCAGTTCGCTTTTATTAAAGGGCTTTGTCGCGAGTCTGGTTTTGTGCGTGGCTCTTTTGGCGGCCAGCCCTGCGTCTGCAAAAGATATCGCTGGATTAACAAATACGAGCAATCTTTTAGAGAAAGGTTTTAATAGTCTAAAGCGTAGCCCTATCAGAACAGTACCGCCCGGAGACCTTGCGTCTTTATCCAGTCTTGCAATCTTGCCACTTGAAAATCTTTCCGATAATCCCCTGGCCGCCAAAATGGTGACCGACTACCTGAAGACAGAGCTCAGGAGTAGAGGGCTTTTTGATATCGCAA
>CAZUFI010000095.1:5245-6318 GCA_964618745.1 uncultured Thermodesulfobacteriota bacterium
CGGGTAAAGATTTTGAAGGGGTGCTTGGGTTAGGTTCTGTAAAGAGCATAGACGCGCTGGCCTCAATGGTTGTTAAAGACCTGATTGCTTCACTGAAAGACAGGTTCTTTGTACGTGATAGCTTTTACGGCCCTTTTGATATAGAGAGGGTTATAACTTATCCTGTTATGGGTAAGTCCCAGGGTAAGAGAGATATAAATGTCAAGTTCTTAAACCTGACGGGTGAGCCTCAGACGGTAGTCGTCCGGGTAGGTACTATGGAATATAAGCTTACCAAGGTCTCTTACGGTGTCTATGAGGGTGAGATCGATTCGCCGGACTCTGAGGGCATACATTTAATCGATGTTGTAGCGGTAAGCGCCGATAATAAGCCGTATGTATTTGATGCCGCAGGGAAGGTCGTTGTCGATGACACACCGCCGGTTATATCCATGCATGCCAGCCTAGAGGTCTTCTCATCTAAGAAAAGAGGTTTTGTTGTCTTTGAACCGAAGCTTATTAGCGTTGAGGAGATAGACGAGTGGAGTGTTGATATTACCAATAGCGAAGGGGAGGTGGTGAGGAGCGACAGAGGGTATGGACGCATGCCGATTAAACTTCTTTGGAAGGGTGATACGGCGGCAAGGACCTTTGTTAAGGACGGCAGCTATACCTTTACTCTGCAGGTGAAGGATCCTTCCGGCAATGCCGCTAGAGTCTCTAATGTCGTAAAGGTAAAGAACTCTCCTCCGGCTATAGATGTGGATGTAGATATTGTAGAGGAGACAGTACTCTTCAGCTTTAACTACAGCCCTGATGAGCTTATAGATAAATGGCGAATAGCTATTGTTGATAGAGGCGGTAATATTATAAAAGAGCTTTCTGGTGAAGGCAAGACCTTGCCCGAGCGTTTTGAGTATCCAATAGGTAAGGACTATGACATCAAGAAATTAAGCTTTAAGGTAGAGGCCGAGGACGCTGCTGGCAATAAGTTTGTGATGACTAAGACCATACCGTCTCTTTTTGCTAATAAAGTGCCATTTGCCGGACTCAAAGGTGTAAAGAGTGTACTCTGGGATGACTTCTAACTGTTG
>CAZUFI010000096.1:0-1989 GCA_964618745.1 uncultured Thermodesulfobacteriota bacterium
TGCGACCACAGAACCCTCAAAGGCGGCTATAATTATAAATAATATATGGTGTTTTTCTCGCTTCTCTGATTAAATAGGTAGAGGAGTTTTTATATCTATTATCGGGTTAGGGGTATAGACGTAAAAAGATGCAAGAAAAGCTAAAACAGGCTAGGGGCGGGCTGGGTATTTTATATCTGGCGGCGGCCTTTATCATCACGGTCGCGGGAATGCGTGCGGCTACCTCCATACTTATTCCGTTTTTTCTCTCGGTCTTTGTTGCGGTCCTGTGTGCGCCGCCGCTATACTGGCTAAAGCGTAAGGGTGTGCCTACTGCGTTAGCCATCCTTATAGTTATCGCAGGCATACTTGGTATAGGTTTTATTATAGTCCTGACGATTGGGAACTCTCTTACTGATTTTTCATCGAGCCTGCCGTTTTATCAGGAGCGTCTGCATGCAAAGACGCAGCTCTTTATCAAGTGGTTTGAGTTTACCGGCATCGAGCTTACCTCGCCCGAGGCCCAGAAGGCTCTGGATCCGGGTGCTGCCATGCAGATGGTCGGCGGAATACTAACGGGTGTAAAGAGTATCCTTACCAAAAGCTTTTTTATTATTCTTACTGTTATATTTATTTTGCTTGAGGCCTCTGGTTTTCCTAAAAAAATAAAGGCAATCGCAGGTGATTCAGAGCGTACCCTCTTTTATTTTGATAAATTCATGGAAAACCTCCAGAGGTATATGGCGATAAAGACCGTGATCAGTCTTTTCACCGGGCTTGCCGTAGGTGTCTGGCTCTATATCCTTGGCGTGGACTATCCTGTGTTATGGGGGCTTCTGGCTTTTCTCTTAAACTATATTCCTAATATTGGTTCTATTATCGCAGCTGTGCCGCCGGTCTTGCTGGCTACCATCCAGTTTGATCTATGGCGGGTCGGGCTTGTGGCCCTTGGCTATCTGGTCGTTAATATTGTTGTTGGCTCAATATTAGAGCCACGCATTATGGGACGTGGGCTGGGGATATCGACCCTTGTGGTCTTTCTTTCTTTGGTTTTTTGGGGCTGGGTCTTTGGTCCTATCGGGATGCTATTATCAGTACCTCTTACAATGACCGCTAAGATCGCTCTGGATAGTAACGAGGAGACGCGCTGGATAGCGGTCCTTATGGGCTCTGATGATGAGGCCGAGCGGGGTTAGGGGGTTTAATGAGGCACTCGGGGCTGCGATTTAAATTACATGGGATAATCTTTGAGGCCGATACCACTGCCGGTAAGGTATTCGATATAGTCTTGATGACCTCGATTATCGCAAGCGTCTTTGTAGTGATGCTTGATAGTGTTGCAAGTATTCACGTCGTTCACGGAGATTTTCTATATAAGGTAGAGTGGTTTTTCACAATACTTTTTACTATTGAGTATATAATGCGACTGGCATGCGTTGGGCATCCGACAAAGTATGCCAAGAGTTTTTTCGGTGTTGTAGATCTGTTGGCAATAATACCGACTTTTATAAGTGTTCTTGTGCCGGGCAGTCAGTACCTGCTTGTCATACGAGTCCTTAGAGTAATGAGGGTCTTTCGAGTCCTCAAGGTCGTACAATACGTCGGAGAGGCCCAGCAGCTCTCTAGTGCTCTGCGGGCGAGTCGGCAGAAGGTAACGGTCTTTCTTATTCTGGTCGCTACCCTTGTCGTTATCCTCGGCTCTTTTATGTACCTGATTGAAGGCCCGGAGAATGGTTTTACATCTATACCTAGATCTGTTTACTGGGCGATAGTAACGCTTACAACGGTCGGTTACGGTGACATATCTCCGAAGACGCCCTACGGCATGGCACTGGCTTCGGTGATAATGATAATGGGCTATAGTATTATCGCCGTACCGACTGGGATAGTAACGGCAGAGCTTGGTAAGGCAGGTGCATTTACCAAACAAAATATAACGACCAAGGCCTGCCTAGACTGCGCCAGTGTTGGCCATGATACCGATGCACTCTACTGTAAGTTCTGCGGAAG
>CAZUFI010000096.1:2089-3801 GCA_964618745.1 uncultured Thermodesulfobacteriota bacterium
AGGGCAAAATATATTAATAGGGCTTAGTGTTATATGTGGTAAAGTCATTACAAACAAAAAGTCTTTTAACAAGGAGAGTTAAGAGTTATGGGTGCTCAAGAATTAAATGCCATAGTACGCCAGAAGATTGAGGTTTCGCCGTCACTTATTATCTTACGTGTCGCGCCGGACGGTTGGGATATGCCGGAGTTCAAGCCCGGTCAGTTTAATGTCTTGGCTCTGCCGGGCTCTGCGCCCAGATGTAAGTACTCGGATGAAGAGATTGGTGAGATCGATCCAGATAAGTTGATAAAGAGGGCCTATTCTGCTTCTTCTGCCTCTTCTGAGAAGGAGTATGTCGAGTTTTATATAACGTTACTTGGCTCGGGTGCATTGACTCCAAGGCTTTTTGCCCTTGAGGTCGGTGATAAGCTTTGGATGGGTAAGAAGTTTACTGGCATGTTTACTATCGATGATATACCAAAGGAATCTAATATTGTCTTTTTGGGCACGGGCACGGGGTTAGCCCCTTATATGAGTATGATAAGGAGTGATCTGGATCATACGCTGGAGCGGCGTTATGCCGTCTTGCACGGAGCGAATCATTCGTGGGACCTGGGTTATGAGGCCGAGCTTATCGCAATGCAGAGGATGAGTAAGAACTTTACATATTTGCCGATGATCAGTATGCCCGAGGAAGAGCCGTCTGCGTGGAAGGGATACAGTGGTTTTGTGCAAGAGCTGTGGACCGAGGGTATTCTGGAGGAGAAGTGGGGCTTTAAGCCAACCCCGGAGAATACACATGTATTGCTCTGCGGTAATCCGCTGATGATAGAGTTTATGGTAAGCTACCTGACTGAAGATGGTTATACCGAGCAGACCAAGAATATCCCGGGGCAGCTGCATCTAGAGCGTTATTGGTAAGGTCTGTTTTCGTATAAGGGTGTGACTTTTATTGACTTTCCCTATTAAAATTGGGTAATATTAACGGTGATGAGCAATAGGGGCGGGTTTAGTTTATGGGACAGAAAAAAGGCAAAAAGGTTTTTTTAACGGCACTTTTAGCCGTTATTGTAGTTATAAGTGGCCTTGCCGTTCTGGGCGATGCCGGTTTTTTAGATGTCTTAAGGCTTAAAAAAGAACGTAATGAGATCGCCGCGCGCGCTGCCCATCTACAGCAGGATAACCGTAGGCTCATCCGTGAGATAGAGCTTCTAAAGACAGATAAGCGTTATAATGCCAAGATCGCTCGGCGAGAGCTCGGTATGATCGGTAGTAATGAAATACTATACAAGATAGAGAAGTAGTTGGACGAACCTTGTAAAAAGGTCTTTTACTATGATCTTTGAGGTTGCGCTAATAAGATAGTTAGCCGATTCAGATGGTTATAGAGAACAATTCGCTTAAAATCCCGAGAAAAAAGGTTAATCAATGACAAAAATCAAGACAGCTGGCATTCAGATAGCTCCGTTACCGGATCTAGATGAAACGCTCAGGCGTACCGAAGATCTTATAGGGCTGGCGGTTGATAACGGGGTGAAGATAGTCTGCCTTCCTCAGCTCTTTAATCTTCCATGGTTTCCGGCGGATATTCCAAAGGGTAAAGATGATAAAAACTTCGATCTGGCCGAGACCGAGGATGGTCAGACGATAACCACGATGCAGCGGATTGCGAAAGAGCACGGTATTGTGATTATCGCTCCTATCTTTGAAAGGGCAGCGGCTGCGGAGAG
>CAZUFI010000096.1:3901-6307 GCA_964618745.1 uncultured Thermodesulfobacteriota bacterium
AGGGCAGCGGCTGCGGAGAGCGCAGAGGCTGCGGATGATGGTAGTGACGATGAGTTTTTCAGCACTGCTTTTGTGATCGGTACTGAGGGCGAGGTAATAGGTAAGTACCGGAAGGTGCATATCCCTCAGCTACCGCTCTGGGAGGAGCGTAGTTATTTTGCGCCCGGCGATCTGGGGTTTCCGGTCTTTGATACGCCGTTTGGAAAGATCGGCGTTCAGCTCTGCTGGGATGTATTCTTCCCCGAATGTACGAGGATTATGGCCCTGCACGGGGCGTCTATTATCTTTGCGCCAACGGCCTCGGCCTTTGAGCATTCGTGCCTGAAGTGGGAGCGTGCCGTATCGGCCTCGGCCCACTCTAACGGGGTCTTTATCTTCAGGGTCAACCGTGTTGGCGTAGAAGAAAAACAGGATTTTTATGGCGGTAGTTTCTGTACGCGCCCGGACGGCGAGTTCCTTGCAAAGCCTGCTGGCTCTTCCGAGGGGATTGTTCTGGCCGAGATAGATCTAAGCGAGATCGAGTCTGTAAGAAATATATGGGAGTTTCTGAAGACCAGAAGACCCGATACGTATGGGGGACTTATAAAAGAGTGAGAGCTATATTAAAGGATATAATAACAGGTGCGCTGAATGATGCTATCGCCGAAGGTCTTTTAAAGTCCAGAGTCGATGTCTCTGTAATACTTGAAAGGCCAAAGCGTGATAAGTTCGGAGATTTTTCAACGAACCTTGCTATGTTGCTGACAAAGAGCGAGGGTCGTGCTCCGCGCATGATCGCAGAGGATCTTATTAAAGGTATAGCAGCCTCTGACCTTGTTGAAAAATGCGAGGTCGCAGGGCCGGGTTTTATTAATATTTTTCTAAAGAGAAGTTACTGGCTATCTACGCTTGCCGAGATCCTAAAGAAGGGCGAGGACTACGGTAATATCACGGCAGGCGAAAACAAGCCTGTTCAAGTAGAGTTCGTAAGTGCCAACCCCACCGGCCCACTGCATATCGGGCACGGCAGAGGTGCTGCCGTTGGTGATGCTCTGGCCAATATTTTGAAGGCCGCGGGTTATGATGTTACAAAGGAATATTATATAAATGACGCAGGCCGTCAGGTCCATAACCTTGGCGAGTCCATAGGGCTCAGGCTAAAGGAGCTGGCTGGCGAAGAGGTCGAGTTTGGTGATAATCACTATAAAGGTGATTATATAATCGATATAGCAAAGGAATATGCAGAGGCCAACTCTTCAGAGGTAGAGGCAACGACAGAGGACTATAAAAACTTTGCCATCAAGGCGATGCTCTGTCGTATTGAAAAGGATTTAGTAGACTTTGGGATAGTCTTTGACCAGTGGTTTAGCGAAAGAAGTCTGGATGATAAGGATCAGGTAAACTCTACGATTGATGAGCTTACCGAGCGCGGCCTTGCCTTTGACAAAGACGGCGCGAAGTGGATGCGTACGACGGATTTTGGTGACGATAAAGATCGGGTTTTGATAAAGGCCGATGGCGAGCGGACATATTTCGCATCTGATATAGCTTACCATAGGGATAAAATTAGGAGAGGGTTTACTAAAATTATAAATGTCTGGGGAGCGGACCATCACGGCTACGAGCCGAGGATTCGCGCGCTTTTCAGGGCTTTTGGTCATGATGACGAAATGCTGCGGGTTGTATTTATTCAGTTGGTTGCTCTGCTGCGCGACGGCGAGCCGGTGGCTATGGGTAAGCGCTCGGGTGAGTTCGTGACGCTGCGGCAAGTCATGGATGAGGTCGGTACTGATGCCTGCCGTTTTTTCTTTTTGATGAGAAAGCCGGATGCGCAGCTGGACTTTGATCTGGAGCTTGCCAAGAAACAGGCCTCTGATAATCCTGTCTTTTACGTGCAGTACGCGCATGCCCGTATCCATAGTATAGCAAGGCTTGCAAAAGAAAAAGGAATCGAGTTGCCGGATACAGTAGATGCCGCAACCTTAGAGGGCCTTGAGCTAGCCGAAGAGACGGCACTTATAAAGCACTTGGCGGCCTTTGAGGATGTTATAGAGAAGAGTGCCGCAACGATGGAACCGCATAAGGTTACCTTTTATATTCAAGAACTTGCAGGGCTTTATCATCCTTATTATAATCGTCAGCGTGTCGTCACAGACGATAAGGCGCAGACGATAGCTCGGCTTCTGCTTTGTAGGGCCGTTGCGCAGGTCATCAGGCGAGGGCTTGCGCTTTTGGGTGTCTCGGCACCTGAGTCAATGTAGAGGGGCTTGCTTAATGCCGAGTGCTTGCGGAATAAATTGACTTTTTTTCAAAATTCTGTATAATTATTACTTTCCTCTATCGGTCTTTGTGGTAGAGGGGTTTTATTTTTAAGGCAAGAGGGGGTGTGTTTGTTTGTCAGAAGTTAGAGTTTTAGATGACCAGCTC
>CAZUFI010000097.1:0-6287 GCA_964618745.1 uncultured Thermodesulfobacteriota bacterium
CCTCGATAAGGGCCATACCTTTTTCAGCCCCAAGGATAAAAACAGAGGTAGAGAGTGCATCTGCCAGGATAGGATCGCGTGATAGGATCGTGGCACTCTGGCTAGTATTTGCCGGCATGCCTGTACGAGGGTCAAGGATGTGGTGGTATCTTACCCCGTCTCTTTCAAAGAATCTTTCATAGTCGCCGGAGGTTGATATGGAGGAGGCCGCTTTGGTTGAGAAGGTCTCTCCTAAAGGTGTGAGTTCAAGCATGCCAACTATTATGGCTTTTTTCCTGGGGTGTTGTATGCCAACGGTAAGTGGATCTTTGGATTTTTCGATCTCAAGGCTAAATCCGGGGTCATGAAAGACCGTCATATCTCCGCCGGCACGTATAACGGCCCAGTCCACACCGTGAACTTCCTGCATCTTAAGAAAGGCCTTATGTACTATATAGCCTTTAGCTATGCCGCCAAGGTTTAAGATCATGCCCTTTTCATCCAGCATTACCGTAGAGGCTTTTTTATTAATACTTATTTTCTTATAATCTACCAGAGGTAGTTGTCTGGCAAGTTCTGCTTTGCTCGGGATAGGGCTATCTACCGTTAGCCTTCCTTCTTCCGTATTCATCCCTCCGACCTTTGAGAAGTCCCATAGTTTTGAGACGGCTCCGATGGTCGGGTCGAATGCGCCGTTGGTAGCGATAGATATCTTAAGGGCGGTCTCAAGGACTTCGATTACGTCAGCAGAGACCTTTACCGGTTTTATTCCGGCATTTCTAGAGATACGCGAGACCTCACTATCCGGCTTATAGCTACTGAATATTTCTTCTAGCCTTGATATTTCTTCAAAGGCCGTCTCGGCTGCCTCGGGGTTATCGCCCTTTAAGACGATCTCTACAAAAGTCCCCATACGGACCTTTACGTAGTTTCTAACCTTATCTGGTTTGTTGATTACAAAAAGACTCATGCCGAGCAGAAAGAGAATAATCGCACCGGCGCAATATAAAAGATTTTTTTTGGTATGTCTAGTCATTTTGGAAGATTGCCTTGATAATTATAGGGTTGGGGCGAGGTGTGTATTAAAAGACATCGTCGCCGCTCTCGGACTTATCGCCCATTCCTTGCGGACCGTCATCGAGTCTGCCTTTGTAAAGGGTGTTTTTTTCAAGTTTGGATTTGCACTCTACGCAGACGCGTGTAAAGGGAAGGGCACGCATACGGTTATCACCGATTGGTTCGCCACATTCTTCGCAGAGCCCGTATTCTTCTTCGTCAAGCCATTCCAGAGCCAAGTAGACCTGCTGGATTTTTTTCCTATCTCGGTCGCCGAGCATAAGGGTCAGCTCTCTTTCCCGCTCGGAGCTGGCTATATCGTAGATATCGCCTTCTTTCTTATTGGCATCACTCTCTTGCTTGATCTTCTGATTAATATCAGCGAGCAGGTGCTTTTTATTATCAAGAAGCATAGAGCGCATTTCTTTTTTAAAAGAACTTTTAGTAGGCCCTTTTTTCACAGCAGTTTTTTTCGGTGCTGCTTTTTTGGCAGGCGTTTTCTTAGCCGTAGCGACCTTGGTAGCCTTTTTTACAGGGGTTTTTTTCTTTGTGCCAGTAGTTGTAGTTTTTTTATCTTTTATAGTAGCCATAGGACGTAAAGTATATAGAAATTTTCAATAAAGTCAATATTATTTTATCTTTTATTAAAGACACCTTTCTCTCGATCTACTCCATTTCATTGACATTTAAAAGCATCATAAGATAAAATACAACTTCGCTTTTTTAAAGTTGCCCTAAGTTCAAGAGGGTAATGATCTACTAGCTTTTTTGTTTTGTTTGTTTAGGCTGTTTTTTATTTTTTCAGAACTAATTCGAGGGAAGATGCTGACCAACTTTGATCTGATAGTAGTAGGGGCAGGGCATGCCGGGGCAGAAGCCGCTCTGGCTGCCGCTGGTATGGGGCTTTCTACGCTTGTCGTTACGATAAGCCTGGATACCATAGGGCAGATGTCCTGCAATCCTGCAATCGGCGGGGTCGCTAAGGGCCATCTCGTCAAAGAGATAGACGCCCTTGGTGGAGTGATGGCGAGAGCCATTGATAAGACCGCGATACAGTTCAGGACCTTAAATGCAAGCAAGGGCCCTGCCGTGCGTGCTACACGCGCGCAGGCAGATAAAGACCTCTATAAGGGTGAGATACTTCGTGCCCTAGAGGATGCACCAAATATAGTTATAAAAGAGGGGCTGGTCGCTGAGATTCTTTTAGATGACTCAGGGTCGCAAAGAAAGGTAGAAGGCGTATTGCTAGAGGCCGGAACAGATGAACCACCGGCGAGCTATTCAGCACCTGCCGTGATTATAACCGTAGGTACTTTTTTACGAGGCCTTATGCATACCGGCTCTGAGACGACAGAGGGAGGGCGTCGAGGGGACGGGGTTAGTATCGGGCTCTCCCGGTGGTTAGAGGGCGCAGGTTTTCGGATGGGACGGTTAAAGACCGGCACCTGCCCGAGGCTTGATACAAGAACCATTGATTATTCAGAGCTGGAATCTCAGCCGGGCGATCTGGATGCACGGCCTTTTTCTAGTTCTTCAGCAGGGTTGCCGCAGGATCAGATGCCCTGCCATATAACTTATACAAACCCAGAAACACATGCCATAATTGAAGAAAACCTAGATAAATCACCACTTTACAGCGGTGTGATCAAGGGCACGGGCCCTCGTTATTGTCCTTCTATTGAGGATAAGGTGATAAGATTCGCCGGGCGTGAGCGTCATCAGATCTTCCTGGAGCCAGAGGGGCGAGATACCATTGAGGTCTATCCGAACGGGCTTTCTACAAGCATGCCGATCGATATCCAGCTAGAATTCCTGCGTACAATAAAGGGGCTTGAAGAGGTCGAGATCTTAAAACCCGGCTATGCCGTAGAGTATGATTTTGTAGATCCTACCGAGCTGCACCCAACGCTTGAGACAAAGCGGATAAAGGGGCTTTATCACGCAGGTCAGATAAACGGGACATCCGGCTATGAAGAGGCTGCGGCTCAGGGGTTGATGGCCGGGATTAACGCAGCCCTTGCTTTGACAGATAGGCCCCCCCTGATTCTGGAGCGTTCAGAGGCCTATATAGCTGTTTTAATTGATGATTTAGTAACCAAGGGCACGGAAGAGCCGTATCGCTTATTTACATCACGCGCCGAGTACAGGCTGCTTTTGCGTGAAGATAACGCCGAGCGTCGGTTAAGGGCCAAGGGGTATGAGCTTGGTCTTGTAAGCGACGCAGAGTATGCTATCTTTGAAAAGGAAAGGCATCTTGTTGAGAAGGGCCTTGCCTGGCTCGACGGTTATCTGGTTACGCCCGGCTCAGAGCTTTCGATTAACGCAAAAAATGCCGGCCTGGGTACGATAAAGAAGGCAATCAGTCTTAAGATTCTGCTTAGACGACCAGAGGCAGATATTGCAAAGATCTTTTCTCTGGTACGTGACCTTCCTTCGTGGCTCTCTGAGCTCTCAATCGAGGGCAGGGTTATCTACTCAATCGAGGTCGAGGCAAAATATGAGGGTTATATACGTCGTCAGGCAGAGGAGGCGCGTAGATTCAGGGCCATGGGGGAGCACCCTATCCCTGAGGAGCTTTCTTATAAAGATATTCCGGGCATCTCTAGCGAGATCAAGGAAAAGCTGATGCGTATCAGGCCCTCGACTATTGGTCAGGCCGGTAGGATCTCAGGGGTAACGCCTGCGGCATTATCTATGTTAATGGTATATCTTAAGAAAATAGAGGGATAATCCCGTTAGAGGGATAATCCTAATTAAGAGGCTATAAAGTGCGGTTAGAGAGACAACAAATAGAGAAATACCTTAAGGACGGTGCGGCAGAGCTCGGTATTGAGCTGGATAAGGCCCAGATCTCGTTGTATCTGAGCTATATCCAAGAGCTTAAGAAGTGGAGCAGGCGTATAAACCTGACCTCTCTTACAGATGATAAGGATATCGTGGTTCGTCACTTTCTTGATTCTTTGATACCTCTAAGGTATATGAAGGGCGTTGATAGTCTGCTAGATATAGGAACGGGTGCCGGCTTTCCCGGTCTTGTCTTGAAGATTGCATGCCCGCAGCTTCGCCTCACACTTATCGAGCCAACCGGTAAAAAAACCTCTTTTTTACGGCATATCACGAGGACCTTGGGGCTTTCAGGCGTTGAAGTCATAAATGCGCGTGCCGAAGACGAGGCTGTGATCTCAAAAAACGCCGATAAATTTGACTGCGTGACATCCCGTGCCCTCTCAGAGCTCTCTGCATTTATAGAGATGGCACGGCCCTATCTAAAAGAAGACGGCAGAATCATTGCCATGAAAGGGCCGCAAGATGGCAAGCTTGATGCAGAGCTCGGCGATATCGATGGTGTGAGTGCCAAGGTCGATGAGTTTACCATTCCTTTTTCAGATAGAAAGACCTCAATCGTTGTTCTTGCCCTGTGTTAGCCTTAGTCGTCCACTAGATTGTTCCACGTGGAACAATCTTTGATAGATCTTTTGATGGGCTTTAAAAAACTAGGTAGCTTTCTTGTTTTTTTGGTTTTGTCAGGTAAATATGTTCCACGTGGAACATATTAGATAAAACCTCTTATATTTAAAGAAAATCATAGAAATATAGCTCTAAAAACTTTCAAAAACAATCTCTTTATGTTAAACTTTTTGCGTTCCAAAGGAGTATTGCATCTATGGCAAAGATAATAGCAGTAGCAAATCAAAAGGGCGGAGTAGGTAAGACTACGACCGCTGTAAATCTGTCGGCGGCCTTGGCCGTTGCAGAGAGACGCATCTTGCTTGTTGACTTTGATCCTCAGGGCAATGCCACCAGCGGTGTTGGTCTTAACCCGGATGGCGATCAGGGCGGTATATATGATGCGATCATCGGCGAGGTTCCGCTTGGTGAGGTCATAGTGCCGACAGCGTTAGAGTGGTTAAAGGTCGTTCCTGCGACTCTGGACCTGACAGGGGCAGAGGTCGAGTTGGTAGATGCAGAGAATCGAGATAATAGGCTGAAGGATGCCTTGCAGACCGTAACAGATGATTTTGATTATATATTTATAGATTGCCCTCCGTCTTTAAGCCTGCTTACCGTCAATGCCCTTACTGCCAGTGATTCCGTTCTTATTCCGCTACAGTGTGAATATTATGCGCTGGAAGGGGTGAGCAAGATCGTAAGGACGATCAATCTAATTAGAGAGAGGCGCAACCCGGAGCTGGAGATAGAAGGGATAGTCCTAACGATGTTTGATTCGAGGAATAACCTAGCGCATCAGGTCGCCGACGAGATAAAGGAGCATTTTGCGGATAAGGCCTATAAGACGACGATTCCTCGTAATGTAAAGCTTAGCGAATCTCCAAGCTTTGGCAAGCCAATCGTGACCTATGATATTAACTCAAAGGGTGCTGTAAGCTATATGGAGCTTGCCCGTGAGTTTGTTGCAAATAATAGCCGGAATGGCACGGGAGTATTGGTATGACAAAGAAGGTACTGGGGCGCGGACTGAGCGCACTGATGGGAGAGCCGAGGCTATCAACGCGTAGTATTGAGCCGGAAAGTAAGGGCACAGGCTACATGCTGTGCCATATAGGAAACATAGTTCCTAATAAGCAGCAACCTAGACACACCTTCAGGGCCGAGGCGTTGGCGGAACTAGCTAATTCCATTAAAGAAAAAGGTATTATCGAGCCTTTGGTGGTACGTAAAGACGGCTCTAGCTATGAACTTATAGCGGGTGAGCGTCGTTGGCGTGCGGCAAAGAGTATTGGGCTTACTGAGGTCCCGATTGTTATAATGGATGTGACCGACGCGGAGAGTCTGGAGCTTGCGATAATAGAGAATATTCAGCGTGAAGACCTGAACCCTATGGAGGAGGCAGAGGCATATCAGCGGCTTATCGATACAGGGCTCTCTCAGGAGCTTGTGGCAAAGAAGGTCAGTAAAGAGCGGGCAACAGTGGCGAATTATCTGCGGCTCTTAAGGCTGCCGCCAGAGGTAAAGGTAGAGCTTGTTACGGGAAAGATTACGATGGGGCATGCGCGTGCGATATTATCTCTGGAAGGCCCGAGCGCGCAGCGCGAGCTCTGTAAGAAGGTTATAGCAAAGGGTTTGTCTGTTAGAGAGGCCGAGCGGTTAGCGCGTGCAAAAAAGATATCTACAGAAAAGATGGTAGTCTCAGCGGCATCGGCGGCAGCTGGCTCGGCACTTGGTGCTATAGAGGACGAGTTAAGAAGGCGTTTTGGTACGAAGGTAAGGGTAAAGGATAAAGGTGGTAAGGG
>CAZUFI010000098.1:0-6274 GCA_964618745.1 uncultured Thermodesulfobacteriota bacterium
AGCGGCCTTGGCACTAAGCTCCTTATGACCGGCGGCGGGCGTTGTAATATAACCAATAATACGGAAGACCTAAAGGCTATGGCCGCCCGGTACGGTAAGGCCGGGCGTTTTATGCGAGGCCCTTTATATGAGTTTTCTCCGAAGGATCTTGTAGCCTTTTTTCAAGAGCGTAGCCTTAAGACCAAGGTCGAGGGTAGTGGCAGGGTCTTGCCGGTTAGCAACGACGCTGGCTCTGTTCTGGATGTATTGCAGAGTTACCTTGATGATGGCGGTGTTGAGTTAATGCTCGGTGCAGAGGTGCGTGAGATCGTAAAGAATGGTAATCATATAGATGCGGTCAGCCTTGCAAGTGGTGAACTGATAGCGGGGAGCTGTTTTTTGATAGCAACAGGTGGTATCTCTTATCCTGCAAGTGGTTCAACCGGCGATGGTTACGCCTTTGCAAAGGCTCTCGGTCATAGGATTATTCCGCCGCGCCCTGCCCTGACCACGGTCATTACAGAGGGTGATGTAAGTGGTGAGCTTCAGGGCCTGAGCGCCACAGGCGTTAAGGTCGGTCTATACAAAGACAATAAAAAAATTATGCAAGACCTCGGCGATATCATCTTTACCGCAAATGGCCTTGGCGGGCCGTTGGTAATGGATATGAGCGGCGAGGTTGGTAAGGCACTTGCGCAGGTTGCTGTAGCAGATTCTGGTAGCGTCGAGTTTCGCCTGGATTTTTTTGCGGATATAGAGTTTAAGGCAATGGAGCAAACCTTGATCGGTCTTTGCCGCAAGAGTCCTAGAAAGTTGGTACGTAAGACTCTGGAGCAGAAGGTTACGCAGCGGCTTGCAAAGGTTATTGTCGAGCGGGCCGGTATTAAGGATGATAAGAGATCAGGTGAACTATCGCGCGCGGAGCGTAAGAGGCTGGTTGGTCTGCTTAAAGAGTTTTCTTTTAAAGTCAAAAAGCTTTCGGGCTTTGAACGTGCTTTTATAACCGCTGGTGGCGTAGATATCAAAGAGGTTGATCAGAGGGATATGCGCTCTAAGATTATAGATAATCTTTATCTGGCAGGAGAGGTTCTGGATATTGACGGGCCGACAGGGGGCTTTAACCTTCAGGTCTGCTGGAGTACGGGCTACGTCGTAGGGACTGCGATGGCAAGGCTAGCTACGGAGAAAGAATAGTGAACTAAAAAAGGCCGCCCCGAAGGGGCGGCCTTTAGATTGATTCTGTTATCTATCTTAGTTAGAAAAGGTCGAGTCTTCCAGTATAATTGCATAGAAGTAGCCTGAACCAAAGTCCTTATCCAGAACAACTGTCCCTTGCGCCGTAACGGTTGCTCCGACTGTTGCGGTATCGGTCTTTGAGGTGAAGATTATGTCATTGCTGCCGGTGGCTCCTGTGCCGTCCTGGATATGAATCCAGTTCATTCCCATAATCCCGCCCAAGACCTTTACGACCTTGCCTTTAACCTTTACTGACTTACCATTGAGATCAGCCTTTTTTGCAAAAAGATCGGCTACGGTATATGTGCCGTAGGCCTTCTGCTGTGGTGCTTTTACTGCGGCCTTTGCAGCGGGCTTAGGCCTGTTGAGCCTGCTTGCTGCGGCTTTTTCCGCACCGTCTCCTTCATAGACTGCGGCTACGAAGAGAATCTTCTTAAAGACCTTATCCATTGCTTTACTTTTAAAATCGTACATCCAGAGCTGCTCCGCAAAGCTGACGGTTGTGCCTTTCTTAAACTTATTAGGAGTAGCGGCTATCCAGAACTTTCTGATACCCTCTTCTATATGCATATAGGTATATGGCCCTGCGTCCTTTGTCTCAAGGACAATCCCCTTGTGGATCTTTGATGCATAAGACTGCGAGGCCGTCATTATGATAACTGTAAATAAGGCTATAAGTACTATTCGTAAACGCGTCATTAACTATCTCCTTTTTGCTACTTTTGATATGTGGATTGGTAGAGCAGGTGTTACTCTTTTAATTGTATCATAAGTCACGGGATCAATTAAAGAATAAATGCATAGTGTGGATGATAAAACTACTATTTTCATGCTCGGCGATGATAGTGATTGATTGTACAGAACCTTCAAAGTCTGCTATTTTTATCAATTGATAGTCATGGTTTGAGAAAAATGCTTCTTTAGATGTCTTAGCTTCAAAGCGAAGAAGAAAGACCCTGTTGATAGGACTGCCCTTTTGATTTTTAAAGACCTCCGAGACCTTGAAGTCGTAGCGAAAGCCGCCGTTATAGGTAAGCAATATAGGTGCTATGGCCTTCCTATGGGCATAATTTTTAATCATCCGAGACCTTAAGCCCGACTATTAATTCATAAGACATAACCTTATTCGCTTAGGTTTAGTTGCTTCTATGCCTATATCTTAGCACGAAGTTGTTGTTATAGCCGTCGGTTGTCTGTAAAATGAATTTATAGGTAGCAGCCTTTAGTGAACGCTACCTGTCTATAAAAAATAAGATGCAATCTCTGAGTGTTTATGGATGATAGTAGCTTTTTGTTTTTAGGATTGATCTTCGGATCTATCGGCATGGGTTACCTGCTCTACGGTATTAAGCAACGCCGGGGTAGCGCACTTGTTTGTGGCGTGCTTATATCTATACTTCCTTACGTCTCGACTAATATTTTACTATTAATTCCCTTGGGGCTTTTGCTTATGGCCCTACCTATCTTCCTTAAATTCTGAATTTTATATCAATAGGGTGAACTCGCCTTTTGCGATTATATTACCATTGACTTGAATATGTACTTCGTGGCGGCCTGCGTAATATTTTCTTGTACTGATTGGCCTGATCGAGTGAAATTTTTCGAGCGTCAAGGGCCTGTTCTTTGAAATTGTCTTTTTGCTCCACTTAAAGACCTTGGGTGATAAGGTTCCGTTGGCCTTCATGTGATAGACGAGGTAATCAATGACTACTGGTTGGGTCTTGGCAGAAGGCGTTGAGATCGATAAGGTCATCTTTAGGCCCTCGCCAAAGGTAACCGTCTTTGTGATAATCTGGAAGTCCTCAGCTATGACTTCTAGCTCTGGTGAGTATCCGAGTATCTCTAGTGCCGTCGTGTTGCCTTGCTTTTCCAGAGTGCGCAGGGCGTGCTTTACCATCCATCTTCGTTCAGGTGTTTTGGTCTTATTCCACTTTGCGAGCAGCGTTGTGACTATATCCGGGTTGTCCTTTGATATGTCATTGAGGTTGTTTGCTACAGACCTTCTGACGTATAGTTCGGGGTCGTCCTTGAGTTTTTCCAAGAGGCCGATAACAGGCGTTGGGTCTTTTTTAAAGTCAGGTAGCGCAATGTTGAGCGGTAGTCTGGGGCGCGTCCCCTCCGAGACGAGTCTGCGCACGTGAGGACAATCGTCGCTGAGCCATTTCCTAAAGGTCTGCATCGTCTTATTTGGATATTTTATTATAAAGTAGCGGATCGCAAACTCGGAAGTAAACCTGCTGGTCATTATCTTTAGTGCATGCATTGAGATCTCGTATTCATCAAGGCCGTAGTCCGAGACGTAAGCCGTGATCGAGATCATAATAAAGCCGTCTAGAGCAGCTAGGTCTACGCCTTTGAGGTCTGCCATCTTTTTTGTAGGCGGCAAGGATTTGAGTATTATCTTGATGGCTCGTGCGTAGTCGTCGGGCAGATGATTCCTGAGCGATAGCGTAACTTGTTTGAGTCTTCCTGCAAGTTCTTGATTAGATAGATTAGAGGCGACCTCACCTATAAATGCCGCCTCGTCAAAGCCCTTGTAGTTCTTTTTGATCGCAGCAGCAAGCTCGCGGGTATTTTCGTCGTTTATTACGTGTTTTGATAGAGTCGTCTGCACCTTACCTGCCTTGAGTTTTGTATTTACATCTTATCTGGAGGTTATTGAATTAAGTATTATACCGGGTTTTGGAGTTGGTTTCAATAAACCAAACGAGGCCCTTGGCCGTAGCAGGGCTACGGCCAAGGGCCTCGGTCTTTAGTGTTTTTTACTGAGCTGCCTTTACCGGCCTTCTCCAGAAGAGCCAGATAAGACCGCCCATTACAACGGCGAGGCAAAGGCCCTGGATCGTCTCATCCATCACGGGGTGGTACCTGTCGTGGTCGGTCGCAGAGAGCCAGGCCCCTGTGAAATAGAGCAGCAGCCAGAGTGAGGTCGATAGCATTACAGCTTTGGGCAATAGGTGCTTAAAGGGCAGGTGCTGGCGAGTGAGGACAAGAAAGCCTGCCGCGACCGTGCCAAAGACAGCACCTCCTATACCGAATGTTATTAGTTCGTAAAGCAGACTTTCCTCTAGCGGAAAGAAGCCTGTAACCCAGTTTGTGGCCAGAGCGACCCAGCCCCAGATAACTCCGGCAACGAGCCCGGCGATGATTCCTTTCTTCCAGTCTTTTATATCTATATTCATTGTAGTCTCCTTGTAATTATTTAGAGGTCTAGGTCTTTATGCAAAAGGCCTTAGTGGCATGGCATGCCAAGGGCACTGTGCCTGAAGTCGTGAAAAAGATCGTGTACGCCCGGTACGATTGAATCGACGCCAAAGGCGATAAAGATCAGCATAAAGGCTATACCAACTATCACAAGGGCGAAGAGGTAACTCTTTAATATACTTATTTCTCTCTCTGAAATTCTTTCCATTTTTTCTCTCCTTAGAGTTATGGGTTTTATGTTATTTAGAATTTGATCGCCAGCTGGGCAGAGACGATCTTTCTCTCTGCGCCTGCGTCATACTCTCCGTGCATGTATTCCAGCGAGGCCGAGACGTTCTTGAAGAGTGCTAGCGTCACGCAAGCACCATACTGCCTTTCCGGCCGGTCAAAGAAATCTTTATTGCCTTCTAGCCTTGCGGCGATGTTAAGACGCTCGCTCGCTGCGTACGCAAGCTCTATGTTATAGGCTCTGGGTCTGTCGCCTTTTCCGTCGCCATCTGCGTCCAGGTCTGCTGCGTTAAAACCTTTATTCGCGCCTATGTATTCAAGGTTTAGTCCCCAGTTTTTGTGCGTGAGGTTTATAAAAGCACCGGCCCCACTTACTGTCTCTTCTAAAGAAGAATCTAACCTATGAGCGTGTGTGAGCTCAATGTCCGAGTCGGCAAAATCAGAGTTGTAGGAGAGTCCGAACTCCAGCAACTCGTGCGGAGTTACTATTATGCTGGCTACGTAATTAATTTCGTTGCTATCGCCGTGCTCGTCGATTTCACCGTCATAGATTGCTGCGGAGAACAGAAAGTACGTGGCTCTATACTTCAAAAGTAAGGCATGCTCTCTTATCTCGCCAAGCTCATGTGTCTGAGGGTCTGTGATAAAGTGGGAGTGAAAGACGCCAAAGGGCAGGTATGTCTTACCGGCAGTGAGCTCGACTTTATGCAGTGAGGCGAAGGTTATCGTTGCTTCGTCTATCTCAGTTGGCTCGGTGTTGTTTTCTTCCCACAGGAGATGCAGGCGGGCTCTTGTATAGTTATTTATATCGGCCTCAAGGGCAAGCTCTATGGTCGCCAGCTCTATCTGCGAAGAGTCGCCGTAGTCTTCATTGTCGTCATCAAAGGCTGAAACCTCGATTAGGCCGCCAAGGCGCAGCTTGTTCATAGTCTTTTTCAGCGAGCTATGGTGTTGACCCAGATCGTTGGCAACGACAGTCATTGGTGTCAATATTCCCATAAAGAATACAATTAGAAGTGCCCTTAGTATCGAGGCCGATAAATAAGATCTCATGATTTATCGGCCTCCTTTTTCTTTGATATAAAAAACTGAAAAAGCGGCCATGCGGCTTTTGTTTTTGTCATTTCCTACACTCCTTTCCTCGAAGGTTTGTTTGGTTAGTCTCTGGGCAGGTCTCCTGGCTTGCGAGTCATCCTCAGTGCCGAGCCTTCCCGTTCTTTACAGAACAGTGGCGTTATTCGGCCTTCGTCTTCGCTTACAGTAGCGGGACTGCCCCCGTCTCTCACGGGGTTCCCTATTAAGCATTGCAGCACCCAAAGCATATTGATATTTTGTCTCGGTATTTTTCTTTTAATTCACCTCCTTGACTATAAGCATAAAAAATCCCGGACCTTATTATATAAGGCCCGGGATTCCGTTTTTAATCCGCGCGAGGTTACCTGCCCCCTTTACCACGGGGATCTTGGTAATAAAATGTCATCAAAGGCAGTTCTTCTGGCTCCCGAATCATCCTACTGGTCGCGCCTTCCCATCAGGTTACTGACAGTGGCATATAATTGCGATCTTCGTCCTCGGTTACAGCGGCGGGTCCGCGACGGTCTTTCACCGTACTTCTCTTTTAAAGCCC
>CAZUFI010000099.1:0-3963 GCA_964618745.1 uncultured Thermodesulfobacteriota bacterium
GCGTTACGAAAATAAGAGTTGGAAAAATCTATACCCTCAACATCGACTGTACGCAGGTCAAGGCCACGAAAGCTCCTGCCGGTAAAATCGATCTCCACGCCCTCGGCCTTTTTTCTATTAAACTCGCTGATCTTTTCATCCCGAATAAGGACAAAGATCGGGTCTTCGTCACGCCTTGGTCTCTCATCCGCCATTGGAAAGCCTCCTTTGTTATAAAAATAGAATAGTTTACGATAACTCGACTGAGACGGCCCGAAGGGCTTATAAAACCCGAAGGGCCGCAAAGCCCGAAGGGCCGCAAAGCCCGAAGGGCCATAAAGCTCGAAGGGCCGTCTATATATTATCGGCAGGTTGGCGTAAATAGTTAGTGGGCTTGGTGGGTGACTGAACTACCCGATCTGCTAAAGCTGACGTGGCAAAGAGTTACGTAGAGCAAAACCTTACTAATCACTCCAGAAGATAAAGTAGTGACGACAAAACAACATACGTCAACCAAATAATATAATTAGTTGACGTATAATATATTCTTCTTTTAAATCAATAAGTTAAAGCTAGGCTAAGGATTAATCAGGGCCTTAGTCAGCCCGACAAAATCCTCGACAGTAAGGGTCTCGCCACGGCATGTAGGCGTTATGCCGGTCTCTGCAAAGGCACGGTCAAGGTCTTCGGGTTCAAAGCCCGCGCCCTTTAGCGAGTTACGAATCGTCTTACGTCTCTGGAGAAAAGCACCTTTTACAACCTTTTTAAAGGCCATCTCAATATCAGGGGTAACAAGCGTTTCTTCACGCGGAATCATAGTAATGACCGTAGAATCGACCTTAGGCGGAGGGATAAAGCAGCTTGGAGGTACATTAAAGGCACGCCTGACCGTCATAAAGGCCCTTATAATGATTGTCAACGCACCATAATCTTTGGTTGACGGTTTGGCCAAGAGCCTATCGGCGACCTCTTTCTGAAGCATAAGGGTCATAGAGCTAAATAAAGCTCGATTTTCAACGAATTTGACCAAGATCGGGCCGGAGATATTATAGGGAAGGTTAGCAACGACCTTTACATAAGAGCGGGATTGCCCTGCGGCAATCCCGTCGTCACCATCGCCCCAAATTCCCAAAACCTCCTGAAATGGAATCTTTACGGCATCTGCGTGGACCAGCCTAAACCTACCGGACGGGCCGAAACATTTATTAAGGCCGTCTATCATGGAGCTATCAAACTCAATGGCAACGAGATCCACACCGGCGTCTATCAGTGCCGTCGTGAGCGCACCACGGCCAGGCCCGATCTCAAGGACTCGTTCCCCTTCATCGAGCGCGGCGGCCTTGATGATCTTTCTTATTATATTCTTATCGGTTAGAAAGTGCTGGCCCAGACGTTTCTTCGGACGTTGCATGCCTGAGCTTGCTTTATGTAGTGGTGCGGGCTTCGTAGAGGTCATCTGTTTTCCTTACCGGGCTGTAGCGAGCCTCATAGTTACGGTTACACGGCTTTTATTGATGGGTATGCATTCATATCTAGCTCGCCACGCTGGCCTGTCTCTAAAAGATGATGCGCACTCAGGGCGATCATAGCGGCGTTATCACTACAGAACTTGGGCGGAGCCGCAAAAAACCTGGTACCGTTATCGCCCATAGCAGCACTGAGACTCTCGCGCAGCCTTGAGTTACAGGCAACACCTCCGGCTATTACGATATCGCGCAGGCCGGTCGCCTCCAAAGCCCATAGGGCCTTCTTTGTTAAGACATCTACGACTGTCTCCTGAAAACTTGCGGCAATATCTCTGACAAAATCAGCCTCAAGCGGAGTTCCCAGATCCCCGGCACACTCCTTGGTCACCCTCTGCATTACGGCTGTCTTAAGGCCGCTAAAGGAAAACTCCAGATTACCCTTCTCAATAATAGGCCTCTTGAAGTGAATGGCCTTTGGGTTACCTTCCTTTGCGAGCTTATCTATAATCGCCCCTCCGGGATAACCTAACCCTAAGAGCTTTGCTGTCTTATCAAAGGCCTCGCCAGCAGCGTCGTCACGAGTCTTACCAAGGACGGTGAAATCGGTAAAGCTATTTACCTGTATAAGCGAGGTATGCCCGCCCGAGACGACCAGAGCGACATACGGAAACTCAGGGGTTTCGACCCCGTCGCCGGTATCATCTAGGAAGACCGCCAGCGGGTGGGCCTCTATATGGTTTACACCGACAAAGGGCTTACCTGTGGCATAGGCCACGGCCTTTGCAAAAGAAAGGCCAACCAAGATCGAACCGACCAACCCCGGCCCCTGCGTAACACCTATGGCGTCGATATCTTCAAGAGTAACCGAGGCCTGTTGCAGGGCCTCGTCAACAACAGGAATGACCGTCTCTATGTGACGGCGCGAGGCAAGCTCCGGCACTATACCACCGTAGAGCGAGTGGATCTCATCCTGAGAGCTAATAACCGATGACAATACGTGAGAACCGTCCTTTAAGACGGCAGCACCCATATCATCGCATGAAGATTCTATACCTAATATCAACATAACCTAAAAAGTAAAATCCCCACTACCCCCCTTTTCCAAAGGAAGGAATCTTCTAAAACAAAACCCAGTCCATTAAGATCTTAAGTCCTTCGCTCAAAAAAATCGTATCAATAAATCTAGCCATACACAGCCACCGCAGGTGCTAACCCCCTACTATCTCCATTATAGCAGTTAAAAAGGCCTCTATATCTGAGGTAGTACTAAAATAACCAGGGCTTACCCTGATAGCACCCGTCGGGTGTGTACCTGCGGTCCTGTGCGCCGAAGGCGCACAATGCGTTCCGCAACGAATCATAATATTATAGTCATCTTCCAGAGCGAGCCCGATATCGAGCGGCTCAAAGCCCTCAATCTTAAAAGACACTAGCGAGGTACGCTCGGCGGCCTCCAGAGGGCCGAGTATAACAACTCCTTCTATCCTCTGTAGCCCCGATATCAGCAGAGAAATCAGCTCTTTCTCATGCGTTCGTATCTTCTCGATCCCCTCGGCCAAGACAAAATCAACGCCTGCGCCAAGCCCTCCGATGCCGGGGGTATTCACAGTCCCTGTCTCAAACCTATCCGGGGTCTCCAGTTCGTCTTCCAGATCACCTGTCCCACCCTCCAGAAGATTGCGAGGCTCGACACCTGGGCGGAGATAGACAAAACCAGTACCCTGCGGGCCAAATAACGACTTATGCCCTGTCCCTACAAGTATATCAACAGGAGTCTCGGATAAATCAAACGGAATCGCACCGAGCGTCTGCGCGGCATCGACCATAAAGAGCACGCCACGCTCCCTTAGCACGCGCCCTATCTCGGCTATCGGCTGGATAGTGCCAAAGACATTAGAGCCATGGACTATCGAGACGAGCTTTGTCTCTGGAGTAAGTGCCGCTACTACTTCTTCTGGCGTAATAAGATCAGGCCGACCATCCTTCCCCGGCTTTATGCGCGTCAGTCGCATCCCTTGGCGTTCGAGCCACGCCAGAGGTTTTATCCCTGCGTTATGCTCAAAGGAGCTTACGACAGCATGGTCGTCTGGCGATAAAAGCCCTTTTATCGCCAGATTTGAGGCCTCGGTAGCACTCTTTGTAAAGACAATGCGCGAGGCATCCGGCAGATTAAGAAGGCGTGCAAGGGACTCTCGCGTACGAAAGATCACACGCCCGGCGTCTATCGCCATGCGATGGCCGCCCCTGCCCGGATTACCGCCATAGTGACGCAGAACCTCTACCATACGCTCAATTACGCACTCTGGCTTTGGAAAGGATGTCGCTGCGTTATCAAGGTATATAATTTTTGCGTTATCAGTCATCATAAAAACCAAGTGCTCCGAAACTCAAAGGTATTCCACTGGTTACAGACGTTATCGCAGAACCAGCAGTGGTCGAATATTTTAACATTAGAAGGGGTTTTATGCAACGAGGGGAAACAAAGATAAAGAGATAGACCAACGCCCTATCTCTAGGC
>CAZUFI010000099.1:4063-6257 GCA_964618745.1 uncultured Thermodesulfobacteriota bacterium
TGTATATCCGTGCTTTCGTCAAGGTCGGCGATGGTACGCGCTACCTTCAGTATTCTGGTATAGGCGCGCGCCGAGAGCCCTAACCTCTCAACAGCAGTCTCCAGCAGCCCGGCAGAAATCTCGTCAAGCGTGCAGTGTTTCTTAAGGTGGCGAGAGGCCATGGCGGCATTTGAAAAGATACGCGGGCCGTCCTTACTTGGTCTGGCCCTCTTGAAACGCTCCCTTTGCAGAGCACGGGCCTTATCGACACGCGCCTTTACGATCGCCGAGGTTTCGCCGGCAGGCGAGGTCTTACCGTTATCATTAAGCTCAGAAAACGCCACCCTTGGCACCTCGCAGTGAATATCAATACGGTCAAGGAGCGGGCCGGATATCCTCCCCCTGTACCGCTCTATTATAGGCGGCGTACAGCGGCATTCCCGTGATAGATCTCCGAAGTATCCGCACGGGCACGGATTCATTGCGCAGACCAGCATGAAATCAGCAGGGTAATTAATTGAAATTGCAGCGCGAGATATCGTTACGTTGCCGTCTTCTACGGGCTGGCGCAAGACCTCAAGGACGTTCTTCCTAAACTCCGGGGCCTCGTCCAGGAAGAGGACTCCGTTATGGGCGAGGCTAACCTCGCCGGGCCTTGGGATCTGACCGCCCCCGATAAGCCCCGCATCCGAGATAGTATGGTGCGGACTACGAAAAGGACGAACCCTAATAAGAGAGTTCCCTGTGGGCAGCATCCCGGCTACGCTGTGAATCTTGGTCGTCTCTATCGCTTCTTCCAGAGTTAAATCCGTCAGAATAGTCGGCAGGCGTTTTGCCAGCATCGTCTTTCCAGAGCCCGGCGGGCCGATCATCAAAAGATTATGCCCGCCTGCCGCTGCGACCTCAACGGCACGCTTTACGCTTTCCTGACCACGCACCTCGGCCATATCCAGATAATTAATATGAGTAGGATCGCTGACAGGCTCAGTGCCACGCAGGTATGGTTCTAACTGATTATCGCCGTTCAGGAATTCTACAAGCTCGGAGAGGGACCCTACACCGTATAAGACAACGCCTTCTACAATCGCGGCCTCTTCTGCATTGGCCTTTGCCAGTACCAGACTTTTACCAAGCTTTTTAGCAAGGACTGCGACAGATAAGACACCTCTAATAGGCTTTACTCCGCCGTCGAGCGAGAGTTCGCCGAGGATTATAAAGTCCGCGAGGTCGTCATTTTTGATTATTCCCTCGGCCTTTAAGAGACCGACTGCGACCGAGAGGTCAAAGATAGTTCCTTCTTTTTTGATATCTGCCGGAGCGAGGTTGACGGTAATGCGACCATTAGGGAAGGTATAGCCGGAGTTTTTTATGGCAGAACGCACGCGATCTTTACTCTCTTTAACGGCGTTATCAGGCAGCCCGACCGTAGAGAAGGCCGGTAATCCTCGTGCCGAGTCAACCTCGACATCGACGAGAAAGGCATCTACCCCTATAACCGAGCTGCTTAAGACCTTTGCTAGCATTTTCCCTCTGCGCCATTTCACCTTAGAAAAAAGACCGCTGTAGATGACAGGGATGTCATCTACAGCGCATTAAATTTAAAGACAGACAAAGCAAGCGAAAGGCCTTATTAGGCCCTAGGCCCCAGTTGGCCCTAGGCCTTCGCACCGTTCTGAAGACATTTATTAAAGTGCTCGCTGACGTTATCCAGGGCACAGAAACTGCCGCACATAGTGCAGGTATCGGCCTCATCAGGAAAACGGCTATTGCGTATTTCACGGGCCTTATCACCAAACATCCCGAGCCGGTACTGGCCTTCCCAGTCCAGATCACGCCGTGCCTTACCCATCTCACGGTCGCGCTCGGTATGGCCGAGCTTTACCATATCCCCGACACGCGCTGCTATCCGAGCGGCACGTACGCCTTCTATAACATCGTCTTTATTAGGCAGTGCTAGATGCTCTGCGGGGGTCACATAACATATCAGGTCTGCGCCGTAACGTGCCGCCGAGGCGGCACCGATGGCGGCAGATATATGATCGTAGCCCGCTGCGACATCGGTCGTAATAGGACCAAGGACATAAAACGGAGCGTCTCCGCTCATACGTTTCTGTAGTTTTACATTTGCCTCGATATCATCGAGCGGCAGATGGCCCGGCCCCTCACACATCATCTGGCAACCCATATCCTGACCAATACTTGCAAGCTCGCAGTT
>CAZUFI010000100.1:0-6256 GCA_964618745.1 uncultured Thermodesulfobacteriota bacterium
AGGCAAGAGGGGGTGTGTTTGTTTGTCAGAAGTTAGAGTTTTAGATGACCAGCTCGAAAGAGCTCTTAAGATACTCAAGAGAAAGTTGGCGCAGGACGGAACCTTTAAAGAAATAAAAAAGAGAAGGTTCTACGAAAAGCCAAGTGTTAAAAAGAAGAGAAAGCGTCAGGAAGCGCAGAAGCGTCGCGCAAAGGCCATGAAGAAGGCCAGTAGGTTCCGTGCAAGGGACTAGCCCCTGATGGCTTAAAATTACATACTATAAAAGGCCCTAACCGAAAGGTTAGGGCCTTTTTTTATTGTAAAGGGTTAGCAAATAAAGATTGGCAAATGGCGAGGGTTAGTTTTTAAGGTTTACTATTTTTTTGAGGCAGCGACAAGCTCCGCAACGATCTCGGGGTTTGCGAGTGTTGAGATATCGCCGAGTTGGTCGGTCTGACCAAGGGCGATCTTCCGCAGGACTCGGCGCATGATCTTTCCGCTCCTTGTCTTGGGTAGTCCCGGGGTGAACTGGATCTTATCGGGCCTTGCTATCGGGCTTATCTCTTTACATAGATGGTCTTTTAGTTCTTGCGCGAGCGTTGCGCTCGGCTTGACCCCATTTTTGTAGATTACAAAGGCGTAGATCCCCTCTCCTTTTATCTCGTGCTGGTAGCCGACGACGGCGGCCTCGGAGACGGCCTTGTGTGAGACAAGCGCACTTTCTATTTCGGCTGTGCCAAGGCGGTGGCCCGATACATTTAATACATCATCGATACGTCCCATTATCCAGTAGTCGCCGTCTGCGTCTTTACGTGCGCTATCGCCTGCCATATAGTAGCCGGGAAAACGCGAGAAATAGACCTCTTTCATACGTTTGTTCTCCGGGTCGCCGTATGTACCTCGCAGCATCCCGGGCCAGGGTTTCTCTATTACGAGGTATCCGCCTTCGTTTACGCCTGCCTCTGTGCCGTCCTCGGTTAGTATCTTCGGTGCTATCCCAAAAAGTGGCTTGGTTGCTGAACCTGGTTTTAGGGTCGTTGCTCCGGGTATCGGTGAGATAAGTATGCCGCCGGTCTCTGTCTGCCACCAGGTATCTACAATCGGCAGCGTGTTGTGACCGACCAGACGATGATACCAGAGCCACGCCTCCGGGTTTATTGGTTCGCCGACCGAGCCGAGGATACGTAATGATGATAGGTCGTGGTCAGTTACCCACTTATCGCCGTGGCGCATAAGGGCGCGTATGGCGGTCGGTGCGGTATAGAGGGTCGTGACCTTGTGTTTATCGATAATATCCCAGAGCCTGCCGGGGTTCGGGTAGGTAGGGATGCCCTCAAATAGTAGGCTTGTAGCACCACAGGCCAGCGGGCCGTAGACGATATAGCTGTGGCCCGTTACCCAGCCGATATCAGCGGTGCAGAAGTATATGTCTTCGTCGCGGTAATCAAAGACCCATTTAAATGTCAGGGCCGAGTATACCAGGTATCCTGCTGTCGTATGCAAGACGCCCTTTGGTTTGCCGGTAGAGCCGCTGGTATAGAGGATAAAGAGCGGATCTTCCGCATCCATCTCCTCTGCTTCGCAGAGGTTGTCTATGCCTTCCAGCTCTACGTCGAGCCAGCAGTCCCTGCCCTCTACCATCGGGACGTCTTTACCGAGCCGACTTACGACGATAACGTTTTTTATCTCCGGGCATTCGGTGAGTGCCTCATCGACTGTGGCCTTGATAGGTATTTTTTTTGCGCCTCTTACACCAAAGTCGGAGGTTACGACCAGCGTTGACTCGCTATCATGGATACGTTCTTTTAGAGAAGATGCGCTAAAACCGCCAAAGACTATACTGTGGATCGCGCCGATCCGGGCGCAGGCAAGCATCGAGATAGCAAGCTCCGGGATCATAGGCAGGTAGATCGTCACGCGGTCGCCTTTTTTAATGCCTTTGTTTTTTAAGATATTTGCAAAGCGCGAGACCTCTCGGTGGAGTTCTTTATAGGTGAATTTTCTTACCGTTCCGTCATCGCCCTCCCAGAGGATAGCGACTTTATCGGCGGTCGGGGTCGTCAGGTGTCGGTCCAGGCAATTCTCCGAGGCATTGAGTTTACCGCCGAGATAGAACTTTATATCGGGCTTATTAAAGTCCCACTCCCATACCTTTGTCCATTCTCTTCGCCAGGTAAGGATATCAGAGGCCTTGCCCCAGAAGCCTTCCGGGTCTTCTATGGATTCTTTGTATAGTTTATTGTACTCTTTTATGCCGGCGATATTGGTAGAGCGCGTAAGTTCCTCAGAAGGCGGGAAGCAAAGGTCTTCTATTGAGAGGACATCGATTGTTTTATTTGTTTTAGTCTTAGAATCTTCAGCCATACTGACCTCTTGCTTAAGGTGGCCCGGTAGATTTTCTGAATATACTCTGGCAGGGTCTTTATCTAAAGATACAACAGCACCCCTTTGATTGTCAAGGCTTGGCAAGGGCCGGTAGTAGGGCTTTTGCATTTGGTTGCCAAAGCCCTGTTCTTGTGGTAATAATTATATAATAATAAGCAAGCGGATTGGTTTTTTAGATCGGCAAGGGGTTTTGCAGTGCAGATAGGGATTAATCAGGATATTATCTTTAAAAACGAGCGTTTTCATATTCAGACCGAGGATAGCGGCGTAAAGCGAGCGGTAATCTCTACTATTCTCTTTAAGGGGGGGCTTGTTGTCTCTTCTAGTAAGGCCAGTTATCAGGACAAGCTAGACTCGGAAGATATAGGTAAAGAGGTAAATGCGCTTATGCAGGGCCTTCATAAAGATATGATCCGCGCCCTTAAAGACGGGGACTTTAGTAAAGATAAACCAGCCGCAGAGAAGGCTCGGGGCGGCAGGCCTCTTACGGTCACAGAAAAAGCCTTGGAAAATAAGGTCTTAGAGTTTCTTTCTCTTAAGTAAGCCATCTGTTTCGCCTAAATATTCAATACTGCCACTCTACTGCGCAGCCTTTACCCATATATTGGTTATAAGCCCTGTTGGGCCATATTTGACCTTTATATTTAGGGGTTTGCGGTTTCATGTGTTATATGTTAAAGATATATGTTACGGAAGTTTTTATTTTTAAAGTCACCAATGATGGTCTCCATCCAGTCGTTGAAAAAGGAATATATATTTTATGGCAGTAAAGGTAGCGAGTATTAGGGGTTTTAATGATATTCTGCCCGCCACAAGCGGGCTCTGGTCTCATATCGAGGGCAATGCGCGGCGAATCTTTGCTACCTATGGTTTTGCTGAGGTACGGCTGCCTGTGCTGGAGAAGACCGATCTTTTCCTGCGCAGTATCGGAGATACGACCGATATAATCGAGAAGCAGATGTATACCTTTACAGACCTGCACGGGGATTCCCTGACGCTTAGGCCAGAGGGGACGGCCTCGCTCGTGCGTGCCTATATAGAAGGCAAGCTCTATACCGAGCCTGTGGCAAGGCTCTTTTATACCGGCCCGATGTTTCGTTACGAGAGGCCTCAGAAGGGCAGGTACCGCCAGTTCTATCAGATAGGGGCAGAGGTCCTGGGTGAGGACTCACCAGAACTCGACGCAGAGACGATAGAGATGCTCTGGGTCTTGATGAACACACTAGGCGTCGAGGGCGTAGAGATAGAGGTAAATTCTCTGGGTTGTGTCGAGTGCAGGCCTGCTTATAAAGAGACCTTACTGGGGTTTTTGCGAGAAAAGGCCGATTGCCTATGTGAAAACTGTGCCAGAAGGATCGAGACCAACCCCTTGCGGGCTCTGGATTGCAAGGCAGAGGGATGCCGGGAGGCCACAGATGCCGCACCTTCTGTTGTTGACTCGCTCTGCGAGAGCTGCGGCGAGCATTTTAAAGGTCTTAAAGGGGCCTTGGCTCGTAGAGACGTACCCTTTCAGGTGAACTCTCGTATGGTTAGAGGCCTTGATTATTATACAAGGACTACTTTTGAGGTAACGGCAAGGGCCGGTGGTGCTCTTGGCGCGCAGAACGCAGTGGCCGCAGGCGGGCGTTATGATGGTCTGGTAGAAGAGCTTGGCGGGCCTGCGACACCTTGTTTTGGCTTTGCTATAGGCATGGAAAGGCTTGCTATGCTGGTAGACAAGACTCTGGCTAAAAGCCAGCCGCTTCTCTATCTGATACCTCTTGGCGAGCGGGCCGGCACCGAGGGCGCAACGCTAGTGCGAGCTCTGCGGGATCTGGGGTTAAGGGTCGTTGTAGATTACCGTGGTGGTGCGCTTAAGGGTTGTATGAAGCGTGCCGATAGAGTTTCTGCGGACTTTGCTCTTATTATAGGTGATAACGAGATAGAGGCAGGGACCGTGACGATTAAAAATATGAAAGAAGGTGGTCAGGCAAGCCTTGATCTTAGAAGCCCTGCCATAGTCGCAGCGCATATAGATGGCCTGACTACGGGCATGACCCAGACGGAAGGGTAGCAATGAAGATACGCTCCGTAGAGTTTGTAAAGAGTGCGATAAACCCGGAGCACTACCCTACAGAGGGTTTTCCGGAGATAGCCCTTGTTGGCAGAAGCAATGTCGGCAAGTCGTCTCTTATCAATACATTGGTATCCAGAAGAAAGCTTGCAAAGACAAGCTCTACGCCGGGAAAGACTAGAACCATTAACTTTTATAAACTGGATTGTATCGTCTCGGATGGTCGAGTAAGAAGCTTTTATCTGGTCGATCTGCCGGGCTATGGTTACGCAAAAGTACCAAAATCCGAGAGAAGGTCTTGGCGAGAATTTATTGAGAATTATTTTCAGAGTAGTCAGGGGTTAGCGGCGATGGCGGTCCTGCTGGACGCCCGGCGTGACCCGACAGAGACAGAGAGTAATATTTATCACTGGGCCGGTGAGCTGGAGCTGCCGGTTGTAACTGTTTTTACAAAGAGCGATAAGTTATCAAACAATAAGATGGCTAGCCGCAGAGCGGCTATAAAGAAGAAGCTTCACCTGGGCGAGGTCGTTGTTTTTTCCTCGCTCTCGGGCAAGGGCAAGGCCGAGCTGCTCGGTGTTATGGAGCAGCTCCTGGATAAGTAGTTTTTAGTGGAAGCTTTGTCATCTTTGATTTATACTTGACTTAGTAGTAATGATAAGCGGATTAACTTTTGAGTTGAAGGTAGCTTTAGTAGATTTTTCCAGATCACAATGGGGTTGTTGCTGGCAGCTCTGGTATAAGCCGGATAGGGCCAGGCGCATTCTGAGGTAAAACCTTACCCGCTTTAGCGGAAGGAGTATTGAAGATGAAAGGGGTGGCAAACTGTCTGAGAACCAAGACTACTATACTGGCTGCGTTGCTATTGTTCGCGGTCGGTGGGTGTGTGACCGTTGAGAAGAAGGTCCAGCCGATAGAAGAGGAAAATCTGGAGATAATAGAGCTTAAAAAGGCAGTCTCAGGGCTCTATATGAAGAGCGAAGAGATGAACAACAGGCTTTTTCTTCTGCAAGAAAAGCTGGATACATCTAATGACAGGATCAATACGTTAGAGGGCGAGCCAGAGGGCAGAGCCGGAGAATTTGACGAAGAATATAGCGAAGGGCTTAAGGTTGCCGAGTTAAAAGACGATGAGTTAGATGTAGAGAGCGTCTTTGCCGAGAAGGTCGCAGAGAGCCATACTGTTTTATCCGATAGTGAGGAAGAAGAGCTGGAGATCCCGGCAGAGCCGGAGCCAGAGCTAGAACAGGGGCAGGATCAGGCAGAGCCAGTGGCTACGGCAGAAGAGCTATATGAAGCTGCGATGAAGGATCTAACCAATAAGAACTACGCAGAGGCCAGGGTAAATTATAAAAAGCTGTATGATAATTATCCTGAGCATTCGCTGGCAGATAATGCCGTGTACTGGACAGGTGAGACCTACTACGTAGAGCGTAACTTCGACGGGGCACTGGAGTACTTCGCGATCGTTATAAATAAGTACCCGGACGGTAATAAGGCTGCGGATTCGTTACTAAAGACGGCGTATTCTTATATTAGTCTGAGAGATAGGCAAAATACTATTAAGGCACTTAATACCTTAATGGAGAAGTACCCTGACTCTGATGCGGCAGTAAAGGCCAATGAGAGGTTTAGAAAAAAGAAGTAATTCATCAAGCAGGTAGCCGCTAGAGGTCTGCTTACAGCAAAAGGTAGAGCGAATGATAAAGATAAAAAAGAGGATTGCCGGTCTTGTGGTGGCTATGGCTATCTTATTGCCGCCAGCCGGCCTTTTTGCGCAGGATCTGACGCTTGGCGAAGAAAAGCCGGATCAGGAGGCCATATACCATACCGTTGTAA
>CAZUFI010000101.1:0-6120 GCA_964618745.1 uncultured Thermodesulfobacteriota bacterium
TAAGCCCTATGCGATGATCCGTTACTCTATTTTGCGGAAAGTTATAGGTTCTTATTTTCTCGGAGCGGTCGCCGGTGCCGACCTGCGCCTTGCGTTTACTGGATATTTCTTTGTTTTGCTCTTGTATCTTATGGTCAAGGAGACGAGAGAGAAGGATCTTCATTGCCCGCTGCTTGTTCTTGTGCTGGCTCTTCTCGTCCTGACACGTAACGACCGTGCCGGTCGGTATGTGAGTTATCCTGATCGCCGTCTCGACCTTGTTTACGTTCTGCCCACCTGCTCCTCCTGAGCGATAGGTATCTATCCTCAGCTCATCAGGGCTTACCTCGATCTCGACCTCTTCGGCCTCTGGCATGACAGCGACGGTTACGGTAGATGTATGACGACGCCCTTGCGTCTCTGTTTCAGGGACACGTTGGACGCGGTGAACGCCGCTCTCGTGTTTGAGCTTGGAGTACGCGCCGTGGCCTTGTATCATCGCGATGACCTCTTTGACTCCGCTGATCCCGGATGCGTTCGTGCTAAGTGTCTCTGTCTTCCAGCCCTGCGTCTCGGCGTAGCGTGAGTACATCCTGTATAGCTCAGAGGCAAAGAGCGTTGATTCATCTCCTCCGGCGCCGGCCCTGATCTCAACGATGATGTTCTTGTCATCGTTAGGGTCTTTAGGCAGAAGCATTATCTTTAGCTTTTCCGTAAGGGTCTCTTCGCGTACCTGCAGGAGCGGAAGCTCTTCCTTGGCAAGCTCCTTCATATCGGGGTCGTTGCCCTCAAGTAGCTCGCGGCTGTCTGCTATCTCTTCAGTTACAGAGCGCAGCTCAACGTAGGCCTCCATTATCTCTGAGAGGTGAGAGTGTTCTTTTGAGTATTCTCTGTACTTGTTTTGATCCGAGATTATATCGGGGTCGCTCAGGAGCTTACCCAGCTCGTCATATCTAGTCTCTAGCTCTGCCAGTTTGTCTAGTATCATTTTTAGTCTCTGATTTTATTATAAATAGTATTGTTAGGTTGATAGAAGGACGCGGGGGAGGATGGCTACATCTCTTTAAATTTCTTGCGAATCTCTTTTGCCTTACCGCAGGTCATCTTCCCCTCGCAGCACGGGCCGTATACGCAGGACGGCCCGCCGTCCTTAAAGATAATCGGAGCGGCCTCTTTGGCAAGCATCAGCATGCGAATGGCCATATCACGTATCTCCCACTGAGCCCGCTGGCAGCAACGAAGTTTAAAGAAATGCAAGAGCTCACGAGCATTCATCGTTACTATTATCTTGGTACATGTAGCATTGGGCAGCAGGTAACGCGCGTCTTCTTTCGGGATGCCTGCTGCGACCATCTTGCTATAGAAGGCATGGATATTATCCAGGAACTCGTTATATTCGGTGCTTAGTTCGCTATCGGCAATCGAGTCGGGTACGACGTACTCGTCGCTGCTGGCCAGATTAACGTAGCGTTGGCTTTGTTGGGAATAAGAGGCGACACGGTGGCGAACCAGTTGGTGAGAGGTTACGCGCGATATGCCGTCTATGCCAAAGGAAAAGCTTGCGTGTTCAAGGATTGAGTTATGGCCCATGGAGAGGATCTTGTCGAGGAACTTTTCGACGGAGATCTCCCTTACCTTGTCTTCCAACTCTGCGATAGTAGAGTTGGAGTAGCAAAGTTTTGCGGCAACTGTGACTGCTTTTTCAGGGTCGGGAGTAGAACTGAGGAGGGATACCTTCACAATATCTCCTGTAGAATCAGCTTTCTTTCTTTTTCCTGTTGCCGTACTTACGGTTGAACTTCTCAATTCTGCCTGCTGTATCGACAAGCTTATGCTTACCCGTGTAGAATGGGTGGCAGTTTGAGCAGATCTCAACTGAAATATTCTCTTTTGTCGAACGGGTCTGAACCTCAAAGCCGCATGCGCAATGGAATTTGGACTCTTCGTATGTAGGATGAATACTTTCCTTCATTACTTTAGTGCTCCTTACTCTTGATTTAAGTAGGTTATATTAACAGTTGCCGAGCTTTGATGCAAGGAAAAAGGTTTAGCCAATCGACTAAAAAAGGGGCTGGATAGCCCCTTTTTTAATTTAAATCTATATGTTTTGCTGCTTCGATGCCTTTATTTGCTCATTGAATCCAGAAAATCTTTATTGGCAGGCGTATGGTTAAGCTTTCCGATTAGGAACTCCATGCCCTCTACAGGGTTAAGCGGCTGCAAGACCTTGCGTAGTATCCATATACGGTTGAGGTCTTCTTTAGGTATAAGCAGGTCTTCTTTCCTTGTCCCTGATTTGTTTATATCGATTGCCGGGAAGACTCTGCGTTCGGCGAGCTTCCTGTCAAGGACTAACTCCATATTGCCTGTACCCTTGAACTCTTCAAAGATTACCTCGTCCATACGGCTGCCTGTATCGATAAGGGCCGTGGCGAGGATAGTCAAGCTGCCGCCATCTTCTATATTTCTGGCCGCACCAAAGAACCTCTTTGGTTTGTGCAGGGCATTAGAGTCTACACCGCCGGAGAGGACCTTACCGCTTGGAGGTACGACGGTGTTGTAGGCACGGGCAAGCCTTGTGATGCTATCGAGAAGTATTACTACGTCTTTTTTGTGCTCGACAAGACGCTTGGCCTTCTCTATTACCATCTCAGAGACCTGTACGTGACGCTGCGGCGGCTCGTCAAAGGTAGAGCTTATTACCTCGCCCTTTACAGAGCGTTGCATATCGGTGACCTCTTCCGGGCGTTCGTCTATGAGCAGGACGATCAGGATGACCTCGGGATGGTTCTTGGCTATAGAGTGGGCGATATCCTGCAAGATAGTTGTCTTACCGGTGCGTGGCGGGGAGACTATCAGCCCTCTCTGGCCCTTGCCGATAGGGGTGAATAGATCCATTATCCTGCCGGATTTATTGCCTTTTGGTGGTACTTCAAGGTTTAATTTTTGATCGGGGTATAGTGGTGTAAGGTTATCAAAGAGTATCTTCTCTTTTGCCTTCTCAGGGCCTTCGTAGTTTATCTGTTCTACTTTAAGGAGGGCAAAGTAGCGTTCGCCTTCTTTCGGGGGTCTTATCTGCCCTGAGACAATGTCTCCGGTTCTGAGACTGAATTTTCTAATCTGTGAGGGAGATACATATATATCGTCTGGGCCCGGTAGGTAGTTATAATCAGGGGCCCGCAGAAAACCAAAGCCGTCGGGAAGTGTCTCAAGGACGCCTTCTCCGTAGATGACGCCGTTCTTATCGCTCTGCGCTTGCAGCAGGGCGAAGATAAGATCCTGCTTTCGCATAGTAGAGGCGCCGTCTATCTTGTATTTTCGCGCCATGGCACTTAGTGCGCTGATTTTTTCTTCTTTTAAGTCTTTGAGGTTCATAAAGTGCTCCGTTGAGGGTTGGTAATGTGGTCAAATGCAGATGATTTTATAGCGTAGCCGCTAATTACTAACATTACTAGATGCCAATTGGTATATTTTAAAGGGTCTTGTTGTGTAATTGGAGTTTTGTCGGGTTAGTTGAACTCTGATTTTGGGATGAGTTAGTCTTAAAAGGGTCTTTTTGTTTGTCTATGAGTTTTGAGCTAAAGGATATTGGATTCTGCTTTTGATGATTATAGTATATTAGAATAAAGTGGTATCTCTGATAGGTAAGTAAACCCTACCACGCATTATTTAGTGTGTCAACTCTTATATGACAATAGCAGCATTGTCCCTTAAGCCTTGTCTTTAAGTTTTTCGTATAGAAGTTGCGTCTCTTTTAATGATTCGGAGCTGGCTGCATTGTTGTTTATTATATAGTCGGCTGTCTTGAGCTTGTCCTTTAGAGGAATCTGGGAGTTGATTCTTGCAAGGGCCTCTGCTTCTGTCAGGGCGTCTCGCTGCATAAGACGTCTGAGCCGGATATCATCATCTGCATATACGACTATTACGCAATCGACCTTATCTTCCAGTTTGGACTCTATAAGGAGCGGTATATCCAGGACGACGACCCTGCGCACCGCAGAGTCGTCGCCGGGAGAGTTCTTTAACTCTTCAAGACGTGCCATCATGCGCTCTCTGATGCGAGGGTGGGTGATGCTGTTAAGTAGCTCTCGTTTTTCTTTATTATTAAAGACTATATCGCCGAGTTTCTTGCGGTCTATCTCTTCGCCAGTGGTTAGTATCTCGCGACCAAAGTTTTTTACTACCTCGTCAAAGGTCTGCTCACCCGGGCGCAGCACCTCTCTTGCTATAAGGTCGGCATCAATAATCGTCGCACCGAGCTCCTTGAGCTTTCTTGCCACAAGGCTCTTGCCACTTGCCACTCCACCTGTAAGTCCTGCTACTATCATCTCTTTGCTTAATAGCCCTCTGGATTCTCAGTCATCATTATTAGACTCAGCTGCCGACCCGTATTGATCTTGGCTGCTGCCTCGGCCTCAAGCCGGTGTGAGAAGAATAGATCGCTCCGGCACGCCGTGCATAAATTTGCCTGATCTATATTATACGGCGCAAGACCGGCTGCTTCAAGCTGTAGTTTGTTGATATTGGGTAGGTCTAGATTCCTGCCGCCGCCGGCTCTTGTTATATCTTTTAGATCGTAGCCCAGTTTATCGTGAAAATCATCGATGATCTCTCTTGATACCTCATAGCAGCAAGGCCCTATTGCAGGGCCTATTGCCGCGCGAATATCAGTTGGTTTGGTCTCGTAGTTCTTGACCATAGCGGCGATGGTCTTCTCTGCGATTTTGTTTAGCGTCCCACGCCACCCGGCATGCGCAACGCCTATTACCTTTTTATTCGGATCAAAGAAAAGTATTGGTACGCAGTCTGCCGTCTGCACCGCAATGGCAATGGCCGGATGTGCCGTTATAATAGCGTCTGCCTTGGTCGTCTCAGGCGGTAGGTTGTTTTCGATCTTAAGAACCTCTGTGCCGTGTACCTGTGTGACTATTACAAGGTTTTTGTCTTTTATAGAAAAGCAGTCTCTGATGCGAGCCCTGTTTTCTTTAATACTGCTCGGATTGTCATTGACGTGCAGCCCTGTGTTCAAGGATGCGTAAGGTGGCTGGCTTACGCCGCCTGTTCTGCCAAGGAAGGCGTGGGTCGTCGCCGAGAGCAATTCTGACTTTATAAAGGTCAGACCGTCTTTATTTGTTGTTCTAGTATTGGTAGTCGATAGATCTTGCAATGCGTTGTGGCCTCGCTTGTGCGAAGTTGTGATGGGTTTTTGCGTTACGAGTCAATAACGCCCGGGTCTACCAGTCTTATGAAACGCTCCATAATGGCTGGGTAGGGGGCGGTGAACTCCATATCTTCTTTTGTTATTGGGTGCGTAAAACCCAGAGAATAGGCATGCAGGAGCTGGCCGTTTATCTTCTTAAGGACGGAGCGTGCCTCTGACCCAAGCCCGGACGGCGGCGTTCTGCTACCGTAGGTCGGGTCACCGACTATCGGGTGATTTATCTCTGTCATGTGTACGCGTATCTGATGGGTTCTTCCTGTCTCAGGGCTTACCTCTACAAGTGTGAAGAAGTCGAAACGTTTAAGGACTTTGTAGTTGGAGATTGCCTTGCGTGCCTTACCAGTACGTGGCGAAATCTTCTTACGATCTGCCAGGTCGCGTCCAAGACCGATATCGATCTGTCCCTTGTCTTTTTTGAGTCTACCCCAGACCAGCGCGTGGTAACGTCGCTTTGTCGTATGTTCTTTGAACTGCTCTGATAAGGCGTGATGAGCGGTATTGTTCTTTGCCGCCATCATTACGCCGGAGGTATCTTTGTCGAGTCTGTGGACGATGCCGGGGCGCAGCGGGCCTCCGACGCTTGAGAGGTCTTTTGTGTGATAAAGCAGGGCGTTGACAAGTGTATCGCTGATGCGCCCGGCCCCTGGGTGCGTGACCATGCCGCGAGCCTTGTCTATTACGATAATATCTTTATCCTCAAATAAGATCGTAAGCGGTATCTCCTGTGGCTCTACCGCTACAGGCTCTGGCTCCGGAATGGTGATCGTTACCTCGTCGCCGTCCTTTAGATGCAGGCTCGGTTTTGCCGCATGGCTATTTACAGAGACAAGGGATTTCTTGATAAGCTCCTTTATATGCGTACGGCTCTGCCCCTCAAGCCTATGGCTTAAGAAGGTATCAAGACGCTCGCCCTGATCTTC
>CAZUFI010000102.1:0-4415 GCA_964618745.1 uncultured Thermodesulfobacteriota bacterium
CAAAAACTAAAGATCACCTTCATAGTCCCTGACGTTGATCTCTCGGGCGGAGTAAAGGCCGTCCTTGAGTTTTCAAATCATTTAATAGATCTCGGCCACGAGGTTACGGTCGTTTACCCGACCATACCAATGAGCAACGGGGCCAGTTGGTATAACCCGGGCCTTATGCTAAGGCGTGGCCGTACGATGGCTAAAAGAATAAACACAACAAGTCCTCTGGACTGGTTTGACTGCAGAGGCAGACTCATCAAGGTCCCAACGCTTGCGGAAAAAAACATTCCTAAAGGCGATGTCGTCATTGCCACCTGGTGGGAGACGGCCTATCTGGTAGCGGACTACAACAAAGATAAAGGTGAGAAGTTTTACCTAATACAACACTACGAGGTCTGGGGAGGACCAACCGATAAAGTCAATGCATCCTTTCTTCTCGGCCTTAAAAACATTATAAACTCCAGTTGGCTAAGAGAAATCCTGGAAGACAAGCTCAATGCACCGGTCGATATCCTTATACCCCACGCACCTGATCTCGATCAGTTTTTCATAGAAGACCAGCACAGAACTCGTCTGGATGACGACGGCAACATAAGGATACTCCTGTCATACAGAGATATCGAGTGGAAAGGAATGGCCGATGGCTTTAAAGCATTTAGAGTTGCACGAGAAAAAAATCCTAAAATCAAGCTCGTCATCTTCGGCCCTGAAAAGGGGTCGGATGTACCTGCTGACGCTGAATTCCACCTAAGGCCAACAAAAGAGACACTCAGGCATCTCTACAACTCCTGCGATATCTTTTTATTCCCGAGTATCCTGGAGGGTTTTGGCATGCCTCCGATGGAGGCCATGGCATGCGGCTGTGCTGTAGTCTTAACGCGTGTCGGGGCTGTGCCGGATTATACAATAGAAAATAAGACCGCCATCATCTGCGAGCCTCAATCAACTGAACAACTCGCGGAAGGCATTTTAAAACTTGTAGGCGACGAGACCCTTAGAAAAAAAATCTCGGAGGCCGGACGCAGACACATAACTGAAAACTTTAGCTGGTCGGATTCCACGCGTCAACTTGAGCGTTTTATCTTATCAACACTTAAACAAAAAAACCAAGCATCGCCATGACTGAATCTTTACTGATTACAGTAATCATCCCCTGCTATAATGGCAGCTATTTCATCAGCGATGCAATAGAGAGCGTACTGGCTCAGTCGCACGCAAACTGGGAGCTAATAATAATAGACGACGCCTCTACCGACGACTCGACAAATGTAATTAAAAAATACTGTGGTGACAAGAGAATAAGTATCCTGAAGAATAAAAAAAATCTCGGGATAGCCAAAACAAAAAATAAAGGTATTTTAAAATCAAAGGGCGAGTTTCTTGCCTTTCTCGACCAGGATGATATCTGGGAGAAGGACAAGCTTACCTTGCAGGCGGCAAGACTAAAACAAGACCCGGAGGCCGGGGTGGTTTGTTGCGCAATGGCATTTACGAATATTGCTCTTAAGAAGACTACTGTCTTTACCGGCTTTGACGACATTGACCAAAAAGAACTTATAAAGAACCTCTACATTACCCCTGTAAACTCATCGAGCGTTATGATGATAAGAAAAACCTGCCTTGATAAAATTGGAGTCTTTGACGAATCCCTTAAAGGCTGGGACGACTACGAGCTACTAATGCGCATTAGCAAAAGCCACAAGATACGCTACGAGCGTGAAATCCTGGTAAGTAAACGCATACACCAGGGCGGCGCACAACACCGCCCCGAGGTCATCGCAGAAGAAGACCGTGTCTTTGAGAATATTCTTAAAATGCACCCCTTTCTAGCTGCCTATAAAGGCATGCATGACTCCAAGTGTTTCTTCAACAGGTCTATAACCTATATCCTCTTCGGTGATCAAACTGCCGCGCGCTATTTTGCAAAAAAAGCACTGGCAATTAATTTTTTATCATTAACTATATTAACTCTATATATTTCAACTCTACTTCCGCCGATCTTTGCAAGGGTCATCGTTAAGATTATCTTCACGATAACGGGCAGAGCAAAACTGATTTCGCAACAACGCTTAACAACTGAGAATAGGAGATATTACGCATGAAAGGCCAGCCCTCAAATAAAAAAACCTCAACATCCATCTCTGATTCAATTACTGAGTCATATGACACCATGAGAGATGTCAAGCAGTTCAGTGCCGATAAGATTCTAAATCATCTTGACCGAGTCAATACTTGGCTAGATGGTCAGAACCCTATGCCCATCACTGTTGAGCTTGACATGACAAACGTCTGCAACCACCAATGTCCAGAGTGCGTGGTGAACTATTATCAATTGACAGATGAAAACTCTTTATCCCTGCCAATAGCTGAAAACATCATAGACCAACTAGGAGAGGCAAAGGTTAGAGGTTTAATTTTTACAGGAGGGGGAGACCCTCTATGCCACCCAGACACCCCCGATATAGTGGTACGTGCGAAACAAAGAGGCATGAATGTAGGCTTTATAACAAATGGGCAACTCCTAAATAAAGAATCGGCCACCAAACTACTTAAAAATTGCGTCTGGCTCAGGGTCTCTCTTGATGCCGCCACACCAGAAATATTTAAAAAAACGCATGGTAAGGACGCTCCGGTCTTCGACACTATTATTAAAAACCTGCGCATGTTAACTCAACTTAAGGCTGAGCTAAATACTGATTGCACTATAGGGGTCGGGTACCTCACTTCTAAAGAAACCAGGGGAGATCTGGTTAAGGCAACGCTGCTCTGTAAGGATATCGGCGTTGACTATATCCAATTTCGCCCGATGCAGATTCATAGAGGTGGCAACTTTCAATATGACTGGGAAGACACTACTAACGAAATCGAGCAGTGCCTGAGTCATAAAGACAAAACCTTTGACGTTCTATACTCAAAGCATAAATATGACATGATGAGACGAAGCGACTACGGTCGCGATTACGGAAAATGCTACGGTCACCAATTCGCTACTGTTATATCAGCCACAGGCGATATGTATATATGTTGCCACTTGCGAGACTACAAAAAATACTCTCTGGGTAATTTAAAAGAAAACACCTTTAAAGAAATATGGGAGAGTGAAAAAAGAAAGAAAGCTTATGAAGCTATTAATTTTAAAGATTGCATGCCACTTTGCAGGTGCAACACCTTCAACCAGATATTATGGAACATATCCAAACCAAAGACTCACGTCAACTTTTTATAAGGACTATAAATGCGTAATACAAACAAACATAATGCCAAGAAACCTCTCGTTACGGTAATTATCCCCTGCTATAACGAGGAAAAATTCATAGGCAAAGCAATTGAAAGCATCCAGGCTCAAACAATACAGGACTGGGAGCTTATTGTCGTAGACGACTGTTCTACAGATAAGACCATTGCAATAACTGAAAAATATTTCGCAGACACCCGGATAAAACTTGTAAAGAATATCACTAACCGCGGAATTTCTTTTACTAAGAACGCCGGCATTAAGAACTCTAAAGGAAGCTACGTGGCCTTCCTGGACGCTGACGACACATGGCTTCACAACAAACTTGAACTACAGCTCAATGCCTTTGATTGCGATGATAAGGCAGGGGTTGTATGTACAGGAATGGTGATTACCGATTATGAAGACAGGAAAATAGGCTTATTCCTTGGCTATGATGATGCAAATCAGGAAGAACTACTCAAGAATATCTACTTTGATATGATAAATTCATCGAGTCTAATGATGCTTAAAACAGAAGCCCTACTTCAGCTTGGCACATTTAACGAGGATATAATCGGCTGGGATGACTATGAACTTTTAATGCGTTTTGCAACCCGCTATAGAATTAAATATGTCAGGCAGCCCCTTGTGATAAAGGTAGAGCATCCGGCAAATGTCGAAAGAAAAGATTCTCACGACTCTCCTGCCGTGCATGCACAGACTAAAAAAATATTTAACCACATAGTCGAATTACACCCATTTTTACTTAAATACCGCTCTGCCAAAGAAGCCGCCCTGCTCTTTGTAGAGACACTTGAACTCCTAAAACAAGGCAATAAACCAGCAGCCAAAAAGAACCTTAGACTCTGCCTACGTTTAAAGCCCTTATATCCAAACCTTTGGATCTTGTACGCGATATCCACATTACCCGGCAACCTACCTTCCCGAACTCTGTACATGATTTCAAAGACTATAAGCTCTATAAAAAGCATGCAGGCAAATTTTAAGTATAAGGAGAAAACATGAAGATACTGGTAACAGGAGGCGCGGGCTTTATCGGTTCAAATGTCGTAGATGCCTACATTGACGCGGGCCACGAGGTTATCATTGTCGATAACCTCTCGTCAGGCAAGGTTGAAAACATAAACCCAAAAGCAAAATTTATCGAATGCGATATCCGCTCTTCCCAGATGCGCGATATAATCGA
>CAZUFI010000102.1:4515-6092 GCA_964618745.1 uncultured Thermodesulfobacteriota bacterium
TACTATAACCATCAATACGGCATTGAATATACCGTACTCAGGTACGCCAACGTCTACGGGCCTCGTCAGATCCCGCACGGCGAGGCAGGGGTCGTGGCGATCTTTATGGATAGATTAATCTCCGGGCTACCCTGCACACTCAACCACTTTGACGACGAACCAAAGGGGATGCTACGCGATTACTGCTACGTAGGTGACATTGCGCGAGCAAACATCGCGGCCCTTACCAGCGGCAACCTTGAGGCCTGCAACATCGGCACCGGCACTCCGACTCATACCCTGACTCTTTTTAATGCCGTCTACAATGCTCTGAAAGACGTACGCCCCGAGACCGAGAGCCAGCTTGCAGATCCAGCCTCAGCCCCTGCCCGTCTCGGTGATATCAAGCAAAGCTGCCTGGTCGTAGATAAGGCAAAGACCATACTCGGATGGGAGACGCTCGTTGGCATAGAAGAGGGTATTAGAAAGACCCTGGAGTGGAGACTCTCAAAATAAAATTCAGTACAGAATTATCATGGCAGAATTAAATGAAAAATAAAAATATAAAAACCAAAAACCCACTCGTCTCGATTATAACCCCTTCGTACAATCAAGGGGCCTTTATCCGTGAGACCATAGATAGCATAAGGGCACAGGACTACCCTAATATAGAATACATCGTAATAGACGGCGGCTCTACCGACTCAACTCTTGAGGTTCTCAAAAGCTACGGCTCTAAACTACGCTGGATCAGCGAGAAGGATCAGGGTCAATCCGATGCCATCAACAAGGGTTTCGCCATGGCCTCTGGCGAGATCTTTGCATGGCTTAACTCCGACGATACCTACCTGCCGGGTGCTATAACCAAGATAGTCAAGGCCTTTGAATCTCAACCAGAGACAGGGGTCGTATACGGTAAGACTCACTATACAGACCACACAGGGAAGGTTATCGGCCAATACCCTACTGCCCGGTTTGACCTTAAGGGGCTCGCCTCTACTAACTCTATATGCCAACCGTCTACTTTTTTTAAAAGATCGGCCTGGGAGAGAGCCAATGGCCTAGACCTTTCTCTGGTCTTTACGATGGACTATGATCTATGGATCAGATTTGCTAAAACAGAAAATTTCCTCTACATCAGTGAGTTTCTCTCAACCTATAGATTTCATGATGAGGCTAAAACAACCGCTGCAAAATTTTACTTTGCAATGCACAAAGAAATCCTAGAGACCGTTATGAGAAATTTTAATTTCGCTCCGGCCAACAGGGTCTACGCATACTGCAACCACCTCATCAAAGAAAAAACTTTTTTAAAGACCGACTCCTTTTTGACGATTACTTTGTCTATTTTGCTTTCTTTCATAAAGTACATGACCCTTAACAAGGGTCTTCCACTCTTATCTGATTTCAAGATGCTTAGACTACGCAATATCAAAAAAATATTAAACGGTCACTTTGGCGGAGCTTCGGAGTATGATCTATGAGGAATCAAAGACCATGAAGGTAGCCGAGATAGTCGCTATATTCCCCCCGCAGCACGGCGGCATGGGATACGTCTGCCTCCACAACGCGCTGGAGCTTAAAAAGCGCGGTCATGA
>CAZUFI010000103.1:0-2522 GCA_964618745.1 uncultured Thermodesulfobacteriota bacterium
GGCATAACCCTGCACGAAGGCAAGATCGCAGAGATGAGGACCGGTGAGGGTAAGACCCTTGCAGCTACGTTGCCGGTATATCTAAATGCCATCAGTGGGCAAGGCGTCCATGTAGTTACGGTAAATGATTATCTCGCCAAGCGTGACGCCCAGTGGATGGCCCCGGTCTATCATGCCCTTGGCATGAGCCTTGGTGTTATCCAGCATGAGATAAGTCTGATAGCCGACCCGAAGCTGCCTGATACGCCTGTGGGTGCGATTGTTCCGATGCTGGATTGTTCGCGCGGTGAGTCCTATAGGGCCGATATCACATACGGCACCAACAATGAATACGGCTTTGATTACCTGCGCGATAATATGAAGTTCAGTATGGACGAGTACTGCCAGCGTGAGCTTAATTTTGCCATAGTCGATGAGGTCGATTCCATTCTGGTTGACGAGGCACGTACCCCGCTTATTATCTCCGGCCCTGCCGAGGCATCGACCGATAAATATTATACGATAGACGGGATAATTCCTTTTTTAAAGGCCGAAAAACATTATACAATCGACGAGAAGGCAAAGCAGGCGCATCTCACAGATGACGGTGTGACAAAGGTCGAGGAGCTTTTGAAGATAGATAACCTCTATGACCCTCGCAATATCGAGACGCTTCATCACGTTGGGCAGGGCTTGCGCGCCCACGTTCTCTTTACTAAGGATGTCGACTATGTCGTCAAAGACGGCGCGGTCGTTATAGTAGACGAGTTCACCGGGCGGCTTATGGACGGGCGCAGGTGGAGCGACGGGCTGCATCAGGCCGTCGAGGCCAAGGAAAAGGTCAAGATAGAGAACGAGAACCAGACGCTTGCGACGATTACCTTTCAGAACTACTTTAGAATGTACGATAAGCTTGCCGGTATGACGGGAACGGCCGAGACCGAGGCCCCTGAGTTTATGTCGATCTATAAGCTGGATGTGCTGGTAGTGCCAACACACAAGCCTATGATAAGAAATGACAGGGTTGATCTGGTCTATAAGACCAAGCGTGAGAAGTTCCTGGCCGTTATAGAAGATATTAAGGGGTGCGCGGCAAGCGGGCGGCCCGTGCTTGTAGGTACAATATCAATCGATGATTCCGAGCAGTTATCCGTGATGCTTAAAAAGCAGGGAGTAAAACATAACGTCCTTAATGCCAAGCAGCATGAGCGTGAGGCCGAGATCGTAGCTCAGGCCGGACGTTTAAATTCCATTACTCTTTCTACCAATATGGCCGGGCGAGGCACTGATATTGTCCTTGGCGGTAACCCTAGTTTTATGGCCGCGGCCCTTGCAGGTGGCGAGACAATAGGTGAAAAATATGACGCAGCCCTGGTAGAGGTGCAGCGCATCTGTGAAGCGGAAAAGCAGAAGGTGCTGGAACTTGGCGGGCTCTATATCATAGGCACTGAGCGTCACGAGTCAAGGCGTATCGATAACCAGCTCCGAGGAAGGTCTGGGCGTCAGGGAGATCCGGGTGAGTCCCGTTTTTATATGTCTCTGGAAGACGATCTGATGAGGATCTTTGGTAGTGATAAGGTCGCTACGGTTATGAGCAAGCTTGGTATGGAGGAGGGCGTGCCGATTGAGCACAGTATTATCTCCAAGGCCGTTGAGAACTCGCAGAAGAAGGTCGAGGCACATAACTTTGATATGAGAAAGCATCTTATTGAGTATGATGATGTCATGAACCAGCAACGTAATATAGTCTATGAATATCGTCGCCAGATCCTTGGCGAGACCGGGCTCAGAGAGATGGTGCAGGACTTTGTCGGCGAGGCCGCAGAGGTGCTGGTCTCTAATCATGTAGATGAAAAGAGCGGGGTTGAAGAGTCAGAGGTTGAAGCTCTAGTCGAATCGATAGACAAGCAGTTTGGTATTGAAGGAATAGGCAAGGAAGATATAGGCAGTGGCGGCGGTAGGCAGGCCGTAATCGAGATGCTTACGAGCAGAGCATGGGATGCGTATCAGCATAAGGCCGCTGAGATCGGCCCTGAGCTTATGCCGCAGGTCGAACGTGTAATGACCTTGCATACGCTTGATAATCTGTGGAAGGACCATCTGCTTACGATGGATCATCTGAAGGGCGGAATAGGGCTAAGGGGCTACGCGCAGAAAAACCCCCTCAATGAATATAAGAGAGAGGGCTTTGAGCTATTTGCCGGAATGTTAACGGCCTTTAAATGCGATGTCGTAGAGCGTCTTTTTAAGGTTCAGATAAAAGAAGGCGACGGCGAAGCGTTGGATGAGGCAGATGCCGAAAGACCTACCAATGAAAAGCAGATGGTAATGGGCAGAGGGGAAGAAGGTGGTATCTCCGGCGGCCCTACGCTGGAAGATCAGAGTGATTTCTATGCGGGCGGAGCAGAAGGCGACGATGGCGGCGGCGCTGAAGAGGCCGCGCACACGCACGCGCCGGTGATGCGTGGCGCACCCAAGATAGGCCGTAACGAGCCGTGCCCGTGTGATAGTGGTAAAAAATACAAGAAATGTTGTGGAGCCTC
>CAZUFI010000103.1:2622-4295 GCA_964618745.1 uncultured Thermodesulfobacteriota bacterium
CTGGTTCTAAAGAGTCTAAGACTGTTTCTAATGACGAGCTGGATCTGGGGCTTATCATAAGTGATAAGCCCGTAACCGTAGCCGCAGTATTTACGGAAAATAGAGTAAAGGCAGCACCTCTGCTTCTGTCAAAAGAAAGGGTCGGTGCTAAGGGTAAGGTCCGAGGCGTTGTCGTCAATAGCGGTAATGCCAATGCATGTACGGGCAGCCGTGGCGCAGATGATGCCAGAACAACGGTAGATGTCATTGAAGGCGTGCTGGGGCTTAAGAGCGGAGATTTGCTCGTCTGTTCTACAGGTGTTATCGGCGTGCCGCTGCCAATAGATAAGATTATAGAGGCCGCACCGGCGCTTACGGGTAGTCTCGCCGCTGGTGGCTTTGAGGACTTTTCTCATGCCATAATGACGACCGATGCTTTCTCGAAGACTGTGACTGGTTCGGTAAAGGTTGGGAATAAAACCGTAAAGATAACAGGGATCGCCAAGGGCGCGGGGATGATCTGCCCGAATATGGCTACCCTGCTGGTTTTCTTTATGACAGACGCCGCCATAAGCCGCGCGCTATTGCAGAAGGCCCTTAAAGAGGCCGTTGACGCGTCATTCAATAGCATTGTAGTTGATAATGATGCTTCGACCAATGATACGGTCTTGGCCTTTGCAAGTGGGGTCTCAGGGGTAACTTACAAGGCAGGAACAAAGGAATTTGCCTCTTTTAAAGATCTATTACGTCTTCTCTCTATTGACCTTGCAAAGATGATAGTCAAGGACGGCGAGGGTGCAAAACGCTTTATAGAGTTGGATTTAATTGGGGCAGCGAGCCTTGCAGAGGCCGACAGGGCCGCAAGGGCCTTGGCGACCTCGATGCTTGTTAAGACGGCCTTCTTTGGCGGCGACCCGAACTGGGGGCGTATAATGGCGGCACTCGGTGCTGCGAATATTCGCTTTGACCCGGGTAAGGTAGATATAACTTTTGGTAAGGTAATGGTCGCCAAGGGCGGCCTTGATACGGGACGTGAGAAGGCCGCATCACGAGAGATGAAGAAAAAAGAGGTCAGGGTAACGGTAGACCTTAAGGCCGGCAAGGCCCGGCGAAGGCTCTGGACGACCGATCTCGGTCACGACTACGTCGAGCTTAACTCGGCATATAGAAGTTAGATTTAGATAAAATACATTGTCATTGCGAGGAGTCGCAGCCCCGAGCGTAGCGATGGGGCAAGACGACGAAGCAATCTAGTCTTTACGGAGGTCCTACAATGGAAGTTCTTGCAAAGGAATCGGCACGCTGGTTAAGGCAGGCCGAGTACGATCTAAAGGCAGCTGATTGGAATCTGGAAGGTGGTTTTTTCGCTCCTGCATGTTTTCTAGCGCAGCAGGGAGCGGCAAAGTCACTTCGCGCGTATCTCTTCCTGAAAAAAGAAGATACACACGAGACCAAGTCTGTTGTTGAACTCCTCGAACGTGCCGTTACATACGAAGAGTCCTTTAAACAGTTTATCAGCCCCTCCGGCAGGCTTGATATACACTACAAAACCTCCCGCTTCCCTGATAGTCTTCCAGGTGGTATTCCATCAGAGGTTATAATAGAGCGTGATGCCAGAGAGGCAATCGTAGTTGCCGGAGATATTATAAGTGCCGTCGAGGCCGCAAGAAAAGAATATATGCCCGAAACTATCT
>CAZUFI010000103.1:4395-6030 GCA_964618745.1 uncultured Thermodesulfobacteriota bacterium
GCCATATAGAATCAACTCAAAGTCATTTTGGATAATTTAGGACTACCTGTTGATAGTTGCTAATCTACCCAAGGTAGTCCCAAAGCTACCAGAGGTAGTCCTAAAGCTACCAGAGGTAGTCCTAAAGCTACCCAAGGTAGTCCTAAAGCTATCTGAAAAATCCCCGAAAATATATAATATAGTTCTAAAGCTAGTGAAGGGCTGTTGTCTTTGCGAATTGCCGGATAATATGACTTGCTCTGCGCTACCGGCGTGCTTGCTTTAGGTGTCTTTAACCATCCTGAAAACGAGAGGTCTTCTATTGCCAGAGGCGATATATTCCGCAGTTGTCTTTATAATAAGTGCCTGTATCGGGAGCTTTTTGAATGTCTGTATATATAGGCTTCCAGAGCATTTGTCTGTAGTAACGCCCGGTTCGCGTTGTCCGAGTTGTAGCGCACCTGTGCGCAGCTTTGATAATATTCCGATAATTAGTTATTTTATTTTGGGCGGGCGATGCCGAAGCTGTAAGGCGACCTTTTCCGTGCGCTACGCAATGGTTGAACTACTTATAGCATTGCTTGGAGTCGCCCTTTACTGGCGTTTTGCCTTTGCACCCGAGTTCTTTGCCTATGCGGCCTTTACCGCAGCACTGGCGACCGTGGCCTTTATAGATCTGGACCATAAGATAATACCCAACGTTATAAGCCTACCTGGAATCGTCGTTGGTTTTGGTATTGCCTGCCTATTTGGTTTTGTCCTTCCGGGCGGCGGGGTGGACGCTTTATATCCTTCTGTAATAGATGCGGCTATCGGGGTTGTGCTTGGCGGCGGTTCTTTGTTTTTGATTTCATTTGGTTACTATGTGCTGACCGGTAGAGAGGGCCTTGGCTTTGGCGATGTAAAGCTTTTGGCAATGATCGGGGCATTTGTCGGGTGGAAGGGGGTGCTCTTTACGATCTTTACCGGCTCGGTCGTCGGTGCTCTTATAGGGGTATTTATTATGACCTTCAGGGGAAAGGGTGCTAAATACGCCGTACCCTTTGGCCCGTTTCTTTCTATGGGGGCATTGCTTTATATATTTTTCGGCAAGAGTATTATCTCATGGTATCTTTCTTTGATTATGATAGGCCCTAACTGATATGAAAAGATCGCTTGGCATAAGGACTCAACTTATAGCCGCCGTGGTGATACTTACCTTTGCGGCCATCGGTTTTATAGGGGTCTTGAGTGTATCTATTGTTCAGAATAATGCTATTACCGCGAGGGTGCACGAGGCCAGCCGGGTGGCTAGCTTTATCCGGGTTGGCATTGAGGAGTTATTCATGCAGGACGGCTCGGGGCGTGAGCACGTAAATAAGGCGGTCCTTAAGGAACGCTCTATGCGGCTGATGAGAAGTGCCTCAATAGTCGCACTCAGGGTAAAGGACGGTAGCGATAATGTCCTCTTTGCTTATGGTCTTTTGCCAGATGAAAAGGCAAGGGAGCTAAGTAAAGAGCCGAGCAGGCTGCTTCTTTCCGACGACGGTATAGAGGTAAGAAGCGTTGGAGAATTTGGTTGGTTTAAGGGGCCGGGCAGGCTTTTATACGTAGAGGTAGCGCCTAAACCCGGTACGAATAGGCAGTTTACAATTGCCTTTACCCTCTCGCTGCATG
>CAZUFI010000104.1:0-5973 GCA_964618745.1 uncultured Thermodesulfobacteriota bacterium
CAGTTTCAAACTCTTCGCTACAAAACCCATCAACACTATCATCTATTTCATGAATAATTTTAAGACGATGAGAGATTGCTAAAATACCATCTGAAGAGTTAGTAGTCTCATATGGTATATCAGGGTAATCACCTAGGATACCATGTACATGAACAATAGGAATTTTTGAGACTCGCTGCCATGCTTCTACAGGATCTAAGCCATATCTATATATCATAGAATTGTGTAGATATGCCTCCAACGACCTGTCATAATTAAAAGTTATAATATATAAATTATTCTTACCTACATTAGAACCACATTCATCTATTAATGAATTCCACAACATATGATACCATCCCGAGTTGTTAGGCGGGAAAAGCCTGTCGATATCCTCAAACTCTTTCAACTGTTTTGCAATTAAAAACTTGCCTAGCTCTCTCTCAGGTGACTTCTCAAGAAATGCGTCAATCGAGCTATACCCAGAACGACTTAATGACAAAAGAAAACTTTCAACATCACCCTTCCTCCATTGTAAAGGAAAGCCTCTGTAGTTATTTTCAATACGCAATCTGCAAAGACTATTCAAAAGATTAGACCCAAGAGGGTATCCAGCATGGACACTTGCTCCAGCCCCCAGAATCAAAACAGTTCTCTTCTTAATCATAGCTCACTCCCCACCTACCTGATAACCCTCTCTTTCCATGGACTTTACTAGACGCGCGCTATGGGTGCGGTCCTCGACCTCAAGAATAACCTCTAGCCTCGTCATACCTATCGGGACGTATGCTGCGTCGCGCTGGTGATGCATCTGAAGGATATTAGACCGTGACTCGGCGATGATAGCTGTAAGGCTGGCGAGAGCTCCGGGTTTGTCATTAATTATAGTTGTGAATTTAAAGATACGTCCTTCCTTCTGAAGCCCGAGCCTTATAACCCTATCAAGCATCGTGACATCGATATTGCCGCCGGAGAGGAGTACCAAGACCTTCTTTTTTTTAGCGTTACCTGACTTTTTAGCATTACCTAACTTTATCTTTCCTTCCATTAATGCGGCAAGCCCAACGGCACCTGCACCCTCAACCGAGAGTTTTTTACGTTCTAATAACTTTAAAACCGCCTCGGCTATGCTCTCCTCACCGACGCTAACTATCTTATCTACATTTTTTTCAATATACTTGAAGGGCAGCTTGCCTATCTTCTTTATCGCAATGCCATCGGCTATAGTAGGCTCGCTCTTGCCGGCTACGAGCCGGCCTTTCTTAACCGAGTCAAGGGCCGATGTATAGGCCTTGGCCTGTACGCCTATTACCTGAACCTTTGGTAGCCTCGACTTTAGCCCTGTTGCAATCCCTGAGATCAAACCGCCACCGCCAACAGGAACAATAACTGTATCAATATCCGGCATCTGCTCTGCGATCTCCAGCCCGATTGTACCTTGCCCGGCCACTATCAGTTCATCGTCAAAGGCATGGACAAAGCTCAGGTCACGGTCCTTTGCGACCTCTTCAGCACGAACAAAGGCATCGGTAAAAGACGTCCCGTGCAGAATCACCTCGGCACCATAACCCTTGGTTGCAACACGCTTTATAATAGGTGCTGTCTCTGGCATAACAATAACAGAGCGAACCTTACAGAGTGCCGCAGCCCAGGCTACACCCTGGGCGTGGTTGCCGCTTGAGGCCGCTATAACTCCTTTGGTTTCGCCTGCGGCCTTTAGTTTACTAATCTTATTATAAGCACCACGCGCCTTAAATGAACCTGTTTTCTGAAGGTTTTCCAGTTTGAAAAAAACCTCAAGACCAAAGGTATCGGAAAATGTCCTTGAGTATACGATAGGTGTCGGATTAACAACGCCCTCAATAGCCAAAGCCGCCTCTTCTATAAGTCGCACTAATCTATCCACCCTTTGTCTCCTTCTGCCTTGCAACTTCCCTCTGCCTTGCAACTTCAAAGATCGCAACGGCACCGGCCTGAGCGGCACTGAGGGAATTAACACGTCCCTTCATAGGGATACTAACCTGATAATCACATTCGGCGCGAATAAGTCTGCGCATCCCGCTACCCTCGCTGCCGATCACGATAGCGATATCACCATCGAGCTCTGTATTATAGATCGTATCACCAAAGCCCGCCTCTATACCGGCGATCCAGACGCCAGCGTCCTTAAGTTTTTTAATCGCATCGCGCAGGTTCGTAACACGCGCGATAAGGCTATGCTCGGTCGCTCCGGCCGAGGCCTTAACGACCGACGGAGTTACCTGCACGGCCCTGTCCTTTGGGATGACGATGCCAGTAACACCTGCGCAATGCGCGGCCCTGACAAGTGAACCAAAGTTCTGCGGATCCTGAATGCAGTCGAGGATCATAATAAAAGCCGGTTTGGCGCTAGCGTGCCAATTGTCTATTATATCCTCGATATCACAGTAAGGATATTCACCCTTAAATATCGCGACGACACCTTGGTGAAAATCAGTACCTGCGGCCTTATTCAACCTCTGCGGCTCTGCGCTGGTTACCTTTATCTTCTTTGCTCTGGCCGACTTTACGACAAGATCAAGGGCCTTATCCTTACGCTTAGTAGAGACCAAGACCTCGCTAATACCGCCACGCGCTGCTGCCAGTGCCTCGGCGACCGGGTTTATTCCGTAGATAATTCTCAAAACAGACTCCTCTTGTATTTATGGAAGCATCGGCACGGTACTGCCAAGGCTTTGCTTAAGCTCATCAATATATCGCTCAACCTCTAGCATATCGTCGGTGCGCAGCATCATCTTTGTATAAAGCTCATGTAGGTTTTCATAGACATTTAAAAGTCCACGGGTATTTAAGGGCGGCATCGCGGCTACGGCCTCTTTCAGTTTTTGCTCGGCAACGGCGAAGTTGCCCTGGCGCATCTCAATCACACCCATAGTATCGAGATAAATATAGGACCTACCCTTATCAAGGCTCGCGCCCTTCTTTACCATGGTATGGGCTTCGCCGTATCGCTTCTGATTAATATAGACCCATGCCAGATTATTATAATAGACACCAACCTTGGAATAACGCCTTATGGCCTTCTTGTAACTCTTTTCAGCCTTGATAAACTCGCCGCTCCTTAGCTGGATATTACCGATACCAAAATACGGACGACTGTCATTTTTCCTCATCCGGCGTGCCCGTTGATACTCCCTGAGGGCCGGGCGCAGGTTACCATTTGATTCATAGATCTTGCCCAGACGCAGGTGATCATCAAAGGTCATTGGGCTATTCTTATTATCAATTGAACTATTCTTATTATCAGAGGTTTGCTGCTTGAGATGAGGCGTAGTGCCAGAGCGAGACTGCTCGGGCATAGTAACGCATGCTGGCAGGTAAAACAGAAGACTCAGGCAGAGAAGCGTCAATAGTTTCTTAAGGTTAGAAGGGGCTGCCTTAAAATAAAGCCTACGCAAAGAGTAACGCGCCATTACTGCTCCTTTACAACAAGCAGGGTCGAGTACGCAGTCTTACGCCACGAGGCCAGCAAATTATCATAGCTCATAACAACAGGCTCTTGCCCGCCATCATGCATGATTACTACTTTGTAGGTATCACTAAAGCCGGTTACGACGACGTAATGGCCCTTTGGAAAACGCCTGAGCCCGCCCTTGAGAAAAAGTATCGGAGGATTATCGTCACGAACTCTGCGTCTGATATCGTTAAGATCGCCGCTGTAATGAGTGGCAATAAGCCCCTTTGCGTCCTTGGCATATAAGAGCATATCAAGGGTGAAGGTTCCCTGCGCACGCTCGGTAAAGACACTGGTAGCGACCTGCTGCTGAGTAACCGGATTGCCGTGATAATTCATAACGGCAGCGAGGGCCGCCGGGCCGCAGAGTTTATCACCCTGAACCAGAACTGGTACGTCTTTTATAAGGTAGGCTCTGGAGTCTTGCCCGGAGGTTATGCCGGCAACGACAGACTGAAGCGTCGCAGTAGTGCAACCTGTAATCGCCGTAAGAAGAATAAGTGGAAATAATAAAACAGGTACTTTAAGAGAAAACAGCCTGCTTTGAAGATAGGATTTAAGATCTCTTTTCATATCATTCCCTCCTCCCCTCCTCAAACTCCATTACATGTAAACAAGGCATCCTAAAGCAAAGACCTGTTACGACTATAAAAAAACATAAAGAACCTTATGGTGCGAGCCTACGGCTCGCACCATAAGGTTGTAATTCAAAATCAGATAGTTCGCCGATAGCTAACTCTAGTCGGTCGGCTCTATTATAACCCTGTGCCCTGAGACATGAAGCAGAACAAAGATCAGGATAACAATAACCAATACAGCTATTACCGCTCCGGCACCTTGCCCTGGAGAGACGCTCTCCAGGTTTGACGCAAAGCTATGCAGCTCGCTATTACTTAGACGCTTAACCTTTGAATCTACCTCTGCGGCTGTCAGGCCAAAGCTTGCAAGCCTCTCTGATACGGCCTTTGACTCAAGTATCCTCTGTACAGTTGCCTCGTCGGCCTGTCTGGTAGAGGTTACCTCTTCGGCTGCGGCGATATAGGCATGACTATTTTGTGGAATAATTGCGACTAAAAAGAAAGAAAAGATGAGACAGAGTGTAATGGATCTGAAAAAACGTGTTTTCATAAATGACATATCAAGGCCTCCCCTTATTTAGCGCGCCAGCATGACTGATATACTTACTTCAAACGAACCAATTAGTGCTATAAATAAAACACGAAAGAGACGGCCCTGTCAATACGAAAGCCCCGTGCAGTGAAAAGACTTGAAGCCTCCCTTTAATTATGTAATCATGGCCCTAATGAAGCTATCGGAAGAACAGATTGAACGCGTCACAGCAAAGGTCCTGGAAAACCTCAAAAACAAAGGCCTCGTCCAGCTAAAGGCCAATGAAAAGACTATTCTAAACAGAATGAACGAGGCTATCATAAAGGACTTATCCGCCGAAGACGCGCTGGACCGCGAGGTAGACGGCATGCTCGACGCACACAGCAATGACGTAGACTCAGGGGCCGTAGACTATCGTAAGGTCTTTAACATGGTCAAGCACAAACTTGCCAGAGAACGAGGTATAATCCTATGAAGCTATCCGAGGACAGGGTCTCCCACCTCTCGCATCTGGTCTGTGATGGCATCTGGCAGGACGACCTGGTTGACTATACAAATGAGAACGAAGCACTTAAAGAGATCAAGCGTACTATAACCGAGTACCTGCACCTTGGCGACATAGCGGACGAGGCGGCAAGGGCAAAGATCCAGTCTCTCTCAAAGGACGTACCAGAGGGAAGCCCTGAGTGGGATATACTCTACAGAAAGTACCTTGAAGAAGAGACCGCTAAAAAGACCTTCTAGGCCAGCCCAACCGACGGTGCTCTCAGAAGGACTTTCCAGCGCAGGCCCGCACCGCAACTTCTTAAACCTTTACCCACGTAAAAAACAATGACCACCTTTTATATATTCCTTATGCCCCCGCTGGTCGGCGCAGTAATTGGCTGGCTAACTAACTACGTCGCTATAAAACTCTTATTCCGCCCGCACTATCCGACCAAAATCCTTGGCCTAACCTTTCAAGGCCTGATACCAAAACGCCGCAAGGAAATATCACGCAGCATAGCGCAGGTAATAGAGAAGGAACTCTTGAATTCCAAGGATCTTGGCCAGGCCCTTGGCGGGATGGATCTTAAAAAAGAGGTCGAGCAGATCGTTGAGAACGTCGTCGAGCACCGCATAAAACCAGCGAAGATAAAAAAAATACCCCTGGTCGGGCTTGTCTCCGATAGCCTTACGGCGCAGCTTAAGCACTTACTTAGTAAAGAGATACTCCTGCATCTCGACAAGAAAAAATCGGCCTTTGCAAAAAACTTCAGCAGCAAACTGGATGTAAAAAACCTGCTGGCCTCACGCATAGACAAACTGGATTCCCATAAGTTTGAAGGACTCCTTACCGACTTTATAGCACGCGAGCTAAAACACATTGAAAAACTCGGCGGATTAATCGG
>CAZUFI010000105.1:0-5937 GCA_964618745.1 uncultured Thermodesulfobacteriota bacterium
CTGACGCTTGGCGAAGAAAAGCCGGATCAGGAGGCCATATACCATACCGTTGTAAAGGGAGATACCCTTTGGGATATAACAGAAGAGTTCTTTGAAGATCCTTTTAAATGGCCGCAGCTGTGGAAGAAAAACGCCCAGATAAAAAATCCGCATCTTATTTTCCCCGGTGATGTGATAAAGATCACCTCCGATGGTATTGAGATTGTACTTCGAGGTCTGCCATATAAGAAGCTTGCTTCGCAAGAAGATGCAGTGCCAGAATTACCGTTGGTAAAGCTTGAAAAACAGAAAGGGACTGTATCAGAAGAGTCTGCCCGTAAGGTTAGTCCTAAAAATATCGACTCATCGAAGATCGTATATACCGGTTTCATCTCTAAGGGTGCTCTAAAGGCAAGTGGCGTTATTGTTCGCCCTACAGACAAGAAGGTAATGAGCTACCTTGGCGATGATGTGATTCTTTCTTTTGAAGACGGGGAGAATATACAGATAGGGGATCGCTTTGTGATCTTTACGGTTGAAGATAAGGTCAAGCACCCGGTAACGCGCAAGCACGTTGGCTATCTCGTTGATAACCACGGAAGTCTCAAGGTTACCTCGGTCATGGGCTCGCTTGTAGAGGGCAAGGTTGATCTTGCCTATAAGGAAATATTTAAAGGTGCAAAGCTTACTCCTTATATCGATCCGTTAAAAAAGGTCAAAGTCACCGAGGCAGCGGCGGATATAGAAGCAGTTATTATCGCAGCGGTAGAGGGCATACATGAAATATCAGAAAATGATATTATTTATATAGATAAAGGAAGTAAGGACGGACTTACGGTCGGCAATAGGTTAGGGGTCTATAGGGCTCGTGGTACGGTAAAGGATCCGCTTAGAAAAAGGACCAATATACAGCTTCCTGCTGTAGTGCTTGGCGAAGCGATTGTTATAAGCCTACAGGAAAACTCGGCAGCGTGCCTGGTTACTGATAGCCTGAGGGCTATTAAGGTCGGAGACGAGGTCTTGAGTGCGCCGCCCGCGCGTTAGTAGGGCGTGAGATTAACGACTAAGGGATGGCGTCGAGCCATCCCTTTATTATTTGATAGAGACAAAGAAGGTATTCAAAAAAATATTAAAGGATATGGTCTGAAGCAGCGATGGAACTGGAAGAGCTTTCGGCGTGGCTAACCCTTAATAGGGTAGTTATGAGGACCAAGGGGATGACCCCTGAGCTTATTGTTGAGCTGAAGGAAAGGCTTGCTGAGGCCGGCAGTGCTACCGAGTTGCTGGGGCTTGCCAGAACTCGCCATAAGAGTGTAGTCCTTGGCCGGATCTTACCTGAGTTACGTGGTTTTTCTCAGCATGCTGAAGTAGAGCGGGAAGCAGCACTTTTGGAAGAAAGTGGCGTAAGTCTTATAACAATAAGCGATAAAGAATATCCAACTCGTCTGGCTAGTATTTTTGCGCCACCTCTGGTACTCTACGTAGCTGGTAGGCTGGAGAGCCCGACCGGGGTATCTATCTTTGATGAAAGGCTGCCAGTCGTGGCCGTGGTTGGTACGAGACGTGCCTCACATTACGGTATGGAGATGGCCGAGGCCATTGGTCGAGGGCTTGCTTCCAGCGGTATTATAGTTGCCAGTGGGATGGCAAGGGGCTGTGACACGGCGGCGCACCGTGGTGCGCTAAGCGTCGGTGGGTTGACCATGGCAGTGCTTGGCACTGGTGTGGATACTGTCTATCCGGCTGAGAATAAAAGATTATATGAGGAAATAAAAGAAAGCGGGCTTGTCTTAAGTGAGTTTCCAATGGGCACGGCTCCGCTGCCGATGAATTTTCCTCTTCGCAATCGTATAATAAGTGGGTTGAGCCTTGCGGTTGTCGTCGTCGAGGCCCCGCTTAGAAGTGGTGCTATGATGACGGCGCGTATGGCACTGGATGAGGGGCGCGATGTCTTTGCTCTACCCGGGCACGCAGGAAGTCAGAAAGGGAGCGGAACAAATAAACTTATAAAAGACGGCGCGATCCTGGTGGAGAGTGCCGAGGATATAATTAAGGCCTTGAGCTCGGATCAGGTCGGTGGCGGGGTCGGCCAGAGGCAGATAAAAAAAAGGCGTAATTTGAACAATAACTCGGAGCAGCCTTTGTTGATCTCTGAGCAGATGCTAGAGGATCAACATAGCACTCTGAAGGCTGCTGTGCAACCTGATGCGAGTCCTGCCATCTGTACGGAAGAGGCCTTGGTTATAGGGCTTTTAGATGACGGCCCTATGCATATAGACAGTATCGTTGAAAAAACTGGGATTGCCGTACAAAAATTATCCGGCCTGTTGCTGGATATGGAGCTTAAAGGCGTTGTAGCACAGAAGCCGGGTAAGCTTTTTATAAAGAGAATCTAGGTTGGTTCTTCGCAATAGTGGATAACCATATAATAAAGTTAACGAGGTAAACGGGTATATGAAGAAATCTTTGGTTATAGTCGAGTCCCCTGCCAAGGCAAGGACTATAAATAAATATTTAGGGCGTGGTTTTAAGGTTATGGCCTCGGTTGGTCATATAAGAGACCTGCCTAAGAGTAAGCTTGGTGTTGATGTTGATGACGACTTCAAGCCTCAGTACGATACCATCAAGGGTAAGGGCAAGGTCATAAAAGAGCTTAAGGCAGCGAGCAAGGCCGTTGATGAAATATATCTGGCCCCTGACCCTGATAGAGAGGGTGAGGCTATAGCCTGGCATATAAGCGAGGTAATAAGCGGGCGTGGTGGTATAAAAAAGGGCGAAAAGAAGATCCATCGTGTGCTCTTTACAGAGATAACCAGTAAAGGGATTAAGAAAGCCATCGCCAATCCGACGACCCTTGATATTCATAAGGTCGAGGCGCAGCAGACCAGACGTATCTTGGATCGCTTAGTTGGTTATCAGGTAAGTCCTATTCTCTGGGATAAGGTAAGGCGAGGGCTCAGTGCCGGCCGCGTGCAGTCGGTTGCGGTACGTGTAATCTGCGAGCGTGAGCGTGAGATACAGGCCTTTATAAAGAAGGAATACTGGAGCATAGTTGCAAGCTTTCCTGAGTTTGAAGCAAAGCTAGCAAAGTGTGATCAGAAGAAGTTAGAGATCGCAGATGAGCAGGAAGCCACCGAGATCTTAAATGAACTAAAGGGTGAGACCTTTACGGTCGTAGAGGTAAAGCGTAAAGAACGTAAACGCAATCCATTACCGCCTTTTATAACGAGTACGATGCAGCAGGAGGCATCGAGGAAATTATCATTCTCTGCTAAAAAGACAATGATGTTTGCTCAACAGTTGTACGAGGGTGTGGAGCTTGGCGCAGAGGGCCCGGTAGGTCTAATAACCTATATGAGAACGGATTCGCCAAGGATCTCGGATGAGGCACGGGACGCGGTGCGTGCGTATATAGAAGAAAACTACGGTAAGGAATATGTACCTGCCAAGCCTAATGCATATAAAGGAAAGAAGAGTTCGCAGGATGCACATGAGGCCATCAGACCAACGACTATGGTCTATTCACCAGAGATCGTAAAGCCACATCTAACCAAAGAACAGTGGCGACTCTATGACCTGGTCTGGAAGAGGTTTATCGCCTCACAGATGACCCCTGCCGTCTATGATCAGACAGGCGTGCAGATAAAGGCCGGTAGGTATCTCTTTACCGCAAGCGGTGCGGTCATGAAGTTCCCTGGCTTTATCGCGGTCTATGAAGAGGGTAAGGATGAAGATAGTGATAAAGAAAAAGAAGGTAGATTGCCGCATCTTGACGAGGGTAAGGACTTAGACGTAAAGGGCGTTACTCCGAACCAGCACTTTACTCAGCCACCTCCGCGCTTTACCGAGGCGACCCTTGTAAAAGATATGGAAGAGAAAGGGATAGGTCGTCCGTCTACATACGCAGCGATCATCTCTACGATTCAGGACAGAGAATACGTCGTCAAAGATCAGCGACGGCTCGCTCCGACCGACCTTGGTTTTCTGATAAATGATCTTCTTGTCATAAGCTTTCCTAATATTCTGGATGCCGAGTTTACGGCCAATCTGGAGGAAGAGCTCGATAGGATAGAAGAGGGCAAGGCCGACTGGGTCGAGGTAATGAAGAAGTTTTACGGGCCTTTTAAAGAGCGGCTTGCCAGAGCGAAAAAAGAGATGAAGACCGTCAAGGGCTCTGAGACTCCGACCGATATCAAGTGTGAAAAATGCGATCAGCAGATGGTTGTAAAGTGGGGAAGGCGTGGTAAGTTTCTTGCCTGCACAGGGTATCCCGAGTGTAAGAGCACGGCTGATTTTATAACCGATGACGAAGGTAAAATTCAGATCTCCGAGCGCGAAGAGCTGACGACCGATGAAAAGTGTCCGAAGTGTGAGTCTGCGATGCTTGTCAAGAGCGGTCGTTTCGGGCGTTTTCTTGCCTGCTCTACTTACCCGGACTGTAAGGGAACAAGGCCCTTTTCTATCGGGATCAAGTGTCCAGAGGAAGGATGCAAGGGTGGACTTATCGAGCGTCGTACAAAGAGGGGTCGTACTTTCTTTGGTTGTTCTAACTATCCTAAATGTAAATACGCGTCTTGGGATGATCCAAAAAAAGAGGCCGCTGAATAATCTACCTCAGAGTTATCTTGCCTTAGCGGCCTTTATTTAAATCAATGATTTTGAAGTTGGAGGTTATGCATAGATCGGTCTTTTGTGCCGATTTATGCATGCAGTCCTATGATAACAAAAGATCACAAAAACATTTTACTCGCTGATGACGCAGCTTTTTTTAGGAATAAATTAAGTGCGATTCTGACCGAGGTCGGTCATAGAGTGCGCACTGTAACCAACGGCACAGAGGTAATAGAAGAGCTTAAGGCAAGGGCCGATGAGATAGATCTATTGGTGCTGGACCTTCAGATGCCAGAGATAGACGGCTTTGGCGTTATCGAGTGGATGCGTGATAATGATCTGATAGGTAAGGTGCCAGTCCTTATCGTAACCGGTGCTTATGAGAATAAAGAGGTATTAAAAGCAGTAGAGCCCTTTTCGATTACCGAGGTGATGACCAAGGCCTTTACCCCTGAGCAGGTCGTCTATCGGGTCAATAAAATACTCTTTGAAAGTAAGGTTGATATGCGCAAGGAAGAGAGGCTTCCCGTCTCTATCCCGGTTGACTTTGTTCAGGACACCGAGGGCAATACGCAGACTGGTTTTATACTGAACATAACGGCTGAAGGACTCTTCCTGCATTCAAGGATAAGGCTGGCGCAGGACTCGATCATAAAGATGAGATTTTCTCTGCCGGGTGTTATAAAATTAATAGAGGCCATTGGGGTTGTGCAGTGGGGCACGAGTGCTGCCGAGACCTCCGGGCTTTTTCAAGGCAACGGGATTATCTTTATAGAAATCTCAGAGGGTGATAAGGAACTTATCAAGGTTTTTGTACAGTCTAGAGTGAGAAAAGCTTCTTAGTAAGATGCGACCCTAAGCTCTGTTTTATTCTCTGATTTAACAGTTGTCTCGTTAATCTTTTTTAGGGGGTTTTTTTAAGAAAAACCCAGCAAGCGTTAAGATCACTCCTATTGTTATGGCCGAGTCCGCAATATTAAAGGCTGGCCAGTGGTAAGAGCCGGTATAAAAATCCAGAAAGTCTATTACCGAACCCAGCCGAACCCTGTCGATAAGATTACCAACAGCTCCGCCTCCTATAAGAGATAACGCAAAGGTCGTTATCTTATCGTTCTCTGCCCTTGCCGTTCTAATGAGAAAACCAATCACAACAAGAGAGACTATCGTGACTGCTATAAGAAGGATCCGGCTTGCTGCCGCGCCGGATGAAAAGATTCCAAAGGCAGCACCTGTGTTAAGCCAGTTGACCAGATTAAATACTCCCGGTATGACGGCTATCGCTTCGTACGGATGAACCCAGGCCGAGACCATGACCTTTGTGATCTGGTCGGCTATAATGACGATAGC
>CAZUFI010000106.1:0-5928 GCA_964618745.1 uncultured Thermodesulfobacteriota bacterium
CGACGAAGTCGCTTTGCCTCCGGTGCAACCGGTGGTGCTGCGCACAGCATATTCACTAATAGGGTCTTGTCTTTGCGACGAAGTCGCTTTGCCCCACCGCAGGTGGTTTGCTCCCACGCATGTGGGTGCTCCACCGTAGGTGGTGGTTATGGAAGTATGTAGCCGTATTCTGCGAGGATGGCACGGCCCTTCGGGCCTTTGAGGTAGGCTGCAAATTCAGAGGCGGCATCCGGGGCGTCTTTAAGGACGACGGCCTGCTGTATGATCGGTGAATGTAGGGTGCTGTCGATAAGGACGTATCGGCCTATTTGTCCTTTTATAGTTGGCAGGGCGGTTATAGCGATATTTGCGTTGCCGGTTCGTGCAAAGTTAAAGGCATGCGAGACGTTCTCGCCGTAGATGAACTTTGACTTTATATCTTCCAGTATGCCTATGGCTCGTAAGGCCTCAAAGGCTGCTGCTCCGTATGGCGCTATCTTCGGGTTGGCTACTGCTATGCGTTTTATCGCTGGATCTTTCAGGACGGTAAGTGTGCTGGTGGCCTTTAGCGGGCCGTCTTCTTTGAGTGACCACAGAACTAGGACGCCGGAACCGTAGGTAAAGCGGCTGTTTTTTTTAATAAGTCCCCGTTCTTCAAGAAGGCGTGGGCGCAGCTCGTCTGCTGCAATAAGTACGTCAAAGGGTGCGCCAAGCGTTATCTGCGTAAAGAGCTTGCCGGTAGAGCCGCTGACGATCCTGACGGCTGTTTTATGTTCTGCCTGGAACTGCGCTGTTATTTTTTTAATTGGGGCGAGTGCGTTACTGGCAACGGCTATTGTGATGGTGGCGTCCTTGGCATGGGCAGGGGTGGTAAGCCCCGAGGCTACGACCAATGTTATTGCCAGAAGTATTGCTGATATTTTTTTTGGTATCGTCATCGCCAGAGGTTTTGTAGAGGGTTATTTTATGAAGGAGACTTCGGTTGCCTTTATAAGGGCTGTTACCCTGTCGCCGATTTTTAGCTCCATATTGTCAACGCTTGTTCTGGTGATGACCCCTGAGATCTGGTTCTCGCCGACCTGCAAGACTACCTCGCAGACGACATCGCCGAACTTTATCTCAACGACCTCGCCGGGGATCTGATTACGGCCTGATATCTGCATAGTTATCCTCCTATATCTATCATCGAGCGTTCCCGCCCGTCTTCTTCAAAGTTGTATTCGCCTTCTTCCGGCTTTAGCAGTACGGCCTTTTTAATAAGTGCTATGAGGTCTCTCTCGCTTGCGTTGTCACGCAGAGCTGCCCGCATATCCACATCCATATCGGCTGGCAGGCAGGATCTGAGCCGCCCGTCCGAGGTTAGTCGCAGCCTGTTGCACGCATCGCAGAAACGGTTGGACATAGGCGAGATAAAGCCTGCCTTGCCCTTGCCATTTAAAAGCGGGAGCGAATATGCAGCGACTTTGTTTTTCGCGTCTATCTTCTCTGCCACAGCCGAGGTATCAATGCGCTCTCGTATGTCGTCTCGTTTGAGGACGTCTTCGACAGGTAGGTAGAATTTCTTCCAGTCTACCCCTTCGCGCATCGGCATAAACTCTATAAAGCGAACCGTTATGCCGCGCTCTCCTGCAAAGTCTATCATCGAGGCTAGTTCATGGTCGTTTACGCCCTTCATGATTACTGTATTGAGTTTTATCGGGGTAAGCCCTACCTTTATCGCCTCGTCTATACCGTCCAAGACGGGTTTTATTTCGCCACCGCCGGTTACCATGCGGAAGCGTTCCGGGTCCAGGGTATCGATGCTGATGTTGATACGTCCGAGGCCGTTTTCTTTTAAGAGGCCTGCGTATTTCTTAAGTAGCGTTGCGTTGGTCGTCATCGCAAGGTCTTCTATGCCTCGCATCTCTGAGATCCAGCCGACGAGCTTTTCTATATCTTTACGTACCAGAGGCTCACCGCCGGTAAGACGTACCTTGGTAACGCCCATATCCGCCATAAGGCGTACGACACGGGCGATCTCTTGAAAAGATAGGATCTCGGCGCGTTTTTTCTGAGCGAACTCGTCCTCCGACGGGGCGCAGTATGTGCAACGATGATTGCACCTGTCCGTTACCGAGACACGCAGGTAATTAAGCGTCCTGCCAAAGCGGTCGATTATAACAGGACTGGTTTTATTATCGTTGTCTTTGTCGCTCATGGCTGAGTACCTTTTGATTATACGATATTGTTTTACACTTACCTGAATCTATAATTATAACCTTTTAGAACTGTGTTGGCAAGCATCGAGGCGTGGTGAGATGAGTCTTTATTGGGTGGTGATCGAGCACTAGTGGTTGGGTAGGAAAGGCACTGTAAAAATAAGGAAAAAACCCTTTTAAAACCCTTGATAGTCCTTATTTATAATGGCAATATAGGGCAAACAATATAAACATGTTGCGTGAATAGATAAGAACCAGGGGAGGGATGCTCTTGATTAATGTACTTGTAAAGCTTAAGGAAAAGCCAAACGAAAAGGTACTTGGGTTGTTTGAAGGTTGTGAGATAAACTATGCAGTTCCAGGGCAGGGGGCAAAGCTTAAGCTCGTAACCAAGGAAGTCCCTTACGATATAATTCTTCTGGAAGGTAACGGCCTTGATACTTTACGTACTATAAAAGGGGCAGACCCTCGCGCCGAGGTAGTTATTATAGGCAAGGCAACGGCAAAGGCCGTTGAGTCGGTCAAGGAAGGCGCATCGGCGTACTTTGAGAGGCCGCTGGAGATGAAGGCCTTTAAAAATACCATAGAGCATATTCTAGATCTGATAAGGCTCAGGCAAGAGACCGGCAAGTTGGAAAATATCCTCTCGTCAAAGTATACCTACCACGGCATCGTCGGCAAGAACCCTCAAATACTGGAGATAAAGAACTTTATTCGACGTATCGCGCCGTATTACAGGGCCGTAACTATCAGCGGAGAGCAGGGGGTCGGCAAAGAGGCCTTAGCGCGCGCTATCCACAGCGAGGGGCTTTGCTCAGAAGACCCCTTTGTAGTCTATGACTGTAGCGAGGCGACCGAGCAGACGGTAGAGCGTGAGCTCTTTGGCACCTGCGGTGAGCACGCCTGCGGTGAGCAAAATAATGAAGATGCCTTGCAGGGCATCTTTGTTGAGGCCGGGCGTGGGACTGTTGTTCTTGACAATATAGAGTACTTGTCGCAGCAAGCTCAGGGGCGTATTTCTTCGATTATAAAGGACGGCGAGTTTACTAGAGTTGGCTCAGGGCTGCGCGTTAGCGCAGAGTGCAGGGTCATTACATTGACTGAAAAGGATCTAGCTGGTGATCTATTAAAGGGGCTTTTGACCTCTGAGTTTTACGAGTCTATAACTGAGTTGAGCATTAGTCTGCCGCCGCTTCGCGCGAGAAAAGACGACCTGCTTTTACTGACCAGATTTTTTTTAAAGAACCAGACCGAGCAGACCGGTAAGCGAATAAGCGGAGCCTCAATGCCGGTGCAGAATCTTTTTATGAAGTACGACTGGCCCGGTAATATTGCCGAACTTAAGGAGCTGATAGAGCGTGTTGCCGTTACGACAAATGATACCTTTATCGGTCTGGACGACCTGCCCAAGCAATTCGCACGGCTCGCCGAAGAGGATGCCTCGCAGAGCCTCTCTCTTGAAGACGCAATCAAGTGCCATATAAGGATGGTCTTTGACCTTTCCCGCCAGAATATAGACGAGGCCGCCGAGCAGCTCGGGATAAGGCCGAGCGCTTTAAAGAAGAAGCTTGAGAGTTATTCACTGCTGTAACTCACTGCGTGAGGGCTAAAGCGACTTCGTCGCAAAGACTCACTGCGCGAGGGTATAAAGTCCATTATGAAGGTAGGTGTTAGGCACAACACAGAATCATATTAATGAATATGCTGTACGCAGTACTACACCTATGATGCGTCTTCATAAGTGGGGATGTATTATTTATTTTTTTATTTTGGCACGAAACTCTTTTGATGAATATGCTGTACGCAGTACTTGCGGTTAAAGTTCTTGACCTTCCTAGCAGCCGAGACATTTCTGAGTACGAATATAGTAGGGTGTGGCGACCCATCTTTTGCAAACTTGAAATGGTAGAAGACTTTGCTCTGCGGCAATTACTTCTTTTAGATTCGCTTTGGGGTGGTTTTTTGTAGGGTGACCCTTTAGGATTGCGTCTTTTATGAGAAGTCTATGACGAAATACAGCAAGGCTTTAAAACCTTATCCTACTGCAATATATTTTATTTGTCATAGCGAGGGGGTTTATTCCGAAGCAATCTCGTCTTAGAATTGCTGCTCACGTAACATCCAAAAAAACAAATCCCCCTCAGTCCCCCTTTACTAAAGGGGGATGTCCGTAGGTTGGGTAGAACGTAGTTAAACCCAACAATCAGTAATCTTGCTTATGGTGAAAATGTTAATATTATTACCAATGCCTTATGATGTGGTATTGATAATTCCGTAAGAACGTTTTGGTTCAGGTTGCAAACCTGAACCAACGTCTAGTCACTCTTCAAAAAGTTCTTTTACAAATATGTCATATTGATAAACATGAAAACGGTCGCTTGGTAGCGTTGGTTTTTTGCCACGCCTAATCGCTATCTTCTTGCCGTCAGGAGAGACTCCTAGTAATATAATGTTCTTATACGTATTACCTTGGTAATCTAAACCAGCTATGCACTTAGCTCTGGACTGCCCCTGTTTAAGGCGACGTATGCAGTTGTCGTCGTCTCTGCTGAAGATAAAGTCGCCACTGGGTAATAGCTCATGAGTATTGATGTATGTGCCATTCTCGCTAAATCTTCCAGTTAAATTACAACCTATTTTATGGCCTTTAATCTCGCAACGAAAGAAGTGAAACTTTTTTGATCTGTAATCTTCTCCGCCTTCTACGGCGGTAAAATAAAGCCTGTTATCTTTATCTACTGTATTAAAGTGGATGCTACGGTTTGGTTTAGGGCCAAAGCCCAGTGCTTCAAAATCGTATTCTTTAGACCAGCTATTTTCTTTGTCAAAGATTTCTATACCCAAGCTGTGACCGTTATCCCATATCATGGTAGCAATTCCTGATGAGTCGGCAAGCCAGCGAGTAGATCCGTAGACCCATTCGTTGCTTAGCCATAGTTTTTTCCATTCTAGCTCTGCTATATATAAGTCGGAGTCGTGTTTGTTTCCGAGTAGAATCATTGTTCCGTCGGGGGAGACGAGTCCACTGCTATCGTCACGCACTACTGCAAGCTTTTGTTGTTTGCCTGTTGCTATCTCAAATCGGTGTATGTCAAATATGTGGCCGTGCCACCCCGGGCCGTCCATGCCGATAAGTTCTTCAAGCGATTTGCCCCATTTGTCTTTATAAACCCTTGAACTGCCATTCTCTTCGTATAGAACCCACTTGCCGTCAGGAGTACACCCGGTAATATATTCAATTCTTTTTGTGGCCAGTTTTATATTATCTCGATTTATTCCAATCCACTCTATCCCGAATTTGTCGCTTTCGATTAAAAGTCCTTTGTTTCCGCACCAGCCAATGGTATGGAAAGGCGTTCCTTCTCCGGCATCTTTAGCAACTAGTATTTCTTTTTGAATTTTGGCCTTTGTTGTTTGGTCTGCATCTTTTCCCGTTGCGTAGTTTGCAAGGAAAAATATCGCGAATACTGTTATGAAAAATTTAGTTGCGATTTTATTATAATGATTTTTCATTTACAGTCCTTATCCGAGAAGACATATTTAGTAGGTTTTGATTATACCAATTGACCGCAAAATAAACAAACAGTCTAACCCTAGTAGTGACGGTATACACTCTATGGTGTTTTTATTCTACCCCTAAATCTGCATCTTATTGTTTTTATGGATGAAATTGTATGAAGTTATTCTACCCCTGATTAAATATGGGAAGAATTTAGATAGGAAAGTTAAAGGCGTGAATTAAAGAAGGTCA
>CAZUFI010000107.1:0-5910 GCA_964618745.1 uncultured Thermodesulfobacteriota bacterium
TCGTACCACGACGAATTCACTCAACCCCACCGCAGGCAGTTTGCCCCACCGCAGGCAGTTTGCCCCACCGCAGGTGGCTCGCCGCACGGCATATTCTATCAATTGAATTTCTATCTGCGCACTGTATGTGGCTTTCTATTGAACTTTGCTGCCCTGCAAGGGTGCTCGCCGCACGGCATATTCAGATTGATAAAGTTTAACCTTCGCATTGTGATTATACTTGCGTAACGGACTATACTGCCTGCATAGACCTAACAACACCCACCATCACCTTGCTCAGGGCCGTCTGCGGCAGCAGGGCCACAAGTAACAACCTCTTCGCTCTTTGAATCGATAATACTGAATAGGCCTTTATATGGCGGGCTCTGGAGTTTCTCCAGAGTATCGGTACAGATCTCTACCATCACGCCAGCCGGAAAATCATGGCCGTCGTCGTCACTAATCTTTGAAAACGGCCCGTTATAAATAGCGAACTGGCCTTTATATAGGCATTCCGCGCCCTTTATAAACTTATAGCCGCGCAGCACGATTGAATAAAAGCGAATACCTCCGGCGACCCGGTATAGCGAACGTGACAAGACCTCAAGCCCATACGCCCCGGCGCGACGCGAGGTATCCATAAAATCGTCTTCCCTCAGAGCACCCGAGATACACTCGCCCCATAGGTCTTCATCAACCTTCATATGCTCGGGGACAACCTCTTCTGAGACGACATCAGATATACAGAAACGCCCCCTATCTCGCAGAACCCGCATGACCTCTGCCATGACCTGCCCCTTATCAGCGGCCAGATTTATAACACAGTTAGATAAGACAAGATCAACCGATGCGTCAGGGGCAGGAATGTCCTCCAGAAAACCCTCTCTAAACTCTACATTGGCATAGCCAAGGCTCTCTGCGACCTTCGGAGCAGCACCCCTGGCCTTACCAAGCATCTCGCCCGTCATATCGACTCCAATGACCGAGCCTTCCGCACCGACCTCTTTTGCCGCTACAAAACAATCAATGCCCCCGCCAGAGCCAAGATCCAAGACCGTCTCGCCGCTTTTAACGGCAGCAAGCCTGACCGGCGAGCCACAACCGTATGAAATCTCAAGGACTTCTTTCGGTATATGCGCCACGCTACCCTTGCCATATACCTCTGGAGAGCAGAGCGCAGGCCTTGGGGTCGTCGCGGCATCCGCGTAATAATCCTTAACAACCTCTCTTCTTTCCTTTTCCTTTTTCATAGCCTATATCCCCCAAATATTTATTAAAATAATCACCCTAATCGATATTTTATCCTACCATAAAAGCCGTCCCCTCGCTAAGTTTCCAAAAGGCTGCGGGCAATACCCACTTGCGGCGGCAGAGCAACTCAACGAATTACTCCGCCAAACTTAATCAAGCGAGAAACCCGCCGAGATACTTGACTTTTTAGGCTATTTCGGGGTAAGGTGAGCTATTATTAACCTAAGATATTGAAGAGCTGGCTGCCACCTATAAAAACGGCTAAAACAGCCTAAAACCCTTTAAAAATGTCACTTTAAGACCATAATATAGATATGAGATTTCTGCTTAAAACACCGGCACTCGCAGCAGTAGTAACAGGAAGTATAAAGCTTCGCCTTATTAAAAAGGCAAAGACTCATGGTGCGAGCCTGATAGAGCTAAGACTCGATACCTTTGATACACGTAACGTATTTAAGCTAAGGCAAGAGATAGCCTCAATAAAGGCACAGGGCTTGAGAGTCCTGCTTACGGTAAGAAGTAAAAAAGAAGGCGGCAAGATCGCCATTGCCCCAAAAGAGCGATTGATGCTCTTTACCGAGCTCATTACGGCTGTGGATATGGTAGATATTGAACTAAGCTCCGGCCTGTTTGCAAAAGAAGTAATAGAGCTTGCTCGTAAAAAGAGGAAAAAAACCATCGTATCTTTTCATAACTTTAAGGGTACGCCATCTACGGCGAGGCTTGAAAAGGTCATTAAAGAGGCCCGAGAGATCGGTGCTGATACCGTTAAGATAGCTGCCTTTGCCACAAAAAAAGAAGACGTAAGAAGACTTGCGCGCACGCTTCTTGCGCACAACGACCTGATAATCATCGCCATGGGAGCTATAGGGCAATCATCACGCATCACCTTCCCGCTGCTCGGCTCGCTTGTAACATACGGAAGCATCAGCGAATCGACCGCACCCGGGCAGATGCCGATAAAAGAACTTAATCGGCTTTTAACAGAACTTAGCTAAGATCTAAGCTGGATCAATTAACTAATAAAGTCCGTACTTACTAGAGGACTTAGACAAAAAAACAGGGGGATTTATAGATGGCAATTAGAGTTGCAATCAACGGCTTTGGGCGCATAGGCAGAAACATCTTCAGGAGCGCCGTATATGACAAAGAAATAGAATTCGTGGCCGTAAATGACCTGACTGACTCAAAGACGCTTGCCCACCTCTTAAAATACGACTCTGTACACGGCAACTTCGTCGGCAACGTCGAGGACGGCGGCGACTGCATAATAGTCGACGGCAAAAAGGTAAAGATAACCACAGAGCGCAACCCCGAAGACCTTCCGTGGAAAGATCTCGACGTGGATATCGTCCTTGAATGCACAGGGCTCTTTACCGAGCGCAGCAAGGCAGAGGGTCACCTCAAGGCAGGAGCTAAAAAAGTCCTTATCTCGGCCCCGGGTAAAAACGAAGACATAACCCTCTGTATGGGTGTAAACAACACGCTCTATGACCCAGCAAAGCACAACATTATATCAAATGCATCTTGCACAACCAACTGCCTGGCCCCAGTCGCAAAGGTCCTTCAGGACTCCTTCGGCATTGAGCACGGCCTTATGACGACCATCCACGCATTTACAAATGACCAGCGTATACTGGACCACGGTCACTCAGACCTTAGACGTGCCCGCGCGGCAACGCTATCGATGATACCGACGACGACGGGTGCGGCAAAGGCCGTCGCTCTGGTCCTGCCTGAACTCAAAGGCAAGCTGGACGGAATGGCAGTAAGGGTGCCTGTACCAACGGTCTCTATCGTTGATCTCGTTGCCGAGCTCACCCAGGACGCAAGTGCCGAAGAGGTAAATGCCGCCTTTAGAAAGGCCTCCGAAAGCCCGGAGATGAAAGGCATCCTCGGCTACTGCGACGAACCCTGCGTATCGGTCGATTACAAAGGCAACCCATATTCTTCGGTCGTTGATACGCTCTCGACCAAGACGATCAAGGGCAAGAACGGCAACATGGTTAAGGTCATTGCGTGGTATGACAATGAAGTTGGTTTTTCATTCAGAATGAAAGACCTTACAAAGTTCGTGGCCTCGAAAGGGCTATAGGGCATAATCAAATAATGGGCAGGCACTACCGGGAGGAGACGTTTTGAATCGCGAACTTACCTATATAGACGAGCTTGATATTAATAATAAGCGCGTACTCATAAGGGTGGACTTTAATGTTCCCTTGGATGAACAGGGCAATATCACAGACGACAGTCGCATCAGGAGCGTACTGCCAACGATCAACCACGCCCTTGACGAGGACGCACGCGTCATACTCATCTCGCACTTCGCGCGCCCCAACGGCAAACGTGATCCGGCAAAGTCACTTCGCCCAGTAGCAAAACGACTGACAAGGCTACTTAAAAAAGACGTCCTCTTTGCCGACGACTGCATAGGCCCTGAGGTCACCGCCATGGCAGAGGCCATGAAGCCCGGCGATGTCCTATTGCTGGAAAACCTCAGGTTTCACAGCGAAGAGGTCGAGAACGACGACGACTTCGGCAGGAAGCTCGGAGAGCTCGCCGATGTATATATAAACGACGCCTTCGCGACGGCTCACCGTGCGCATGCCTCTAATATGGCCGTCACCAGACACGTCCCCGTCGTCGGTGCTGGCTTTTTGATGAAGAAAGAACTCAACTACTTCTCCCGTGCCTTTAACCAACCGATACGACCGCTGGTCGCTATAATCGGCGGTAAAAAGGTCTCGGATAAGATAGGCGTGCTGACCTCGCTCTGCCAAAAGGTAGATAAGCTCATCATAGGCGGCGGAATGGCGATGACCTTTTTCAAGGCACTGGACTATGAAATAGGTAATTCATATTACGAGGCAGAGGCCGTTGAGACGGCAAAGGAAGTCATTGCTGTAGCGAAAGAAAAAAAGATTAAACTCTACCTGCCGGTAGACTTTGTAGTCGCCGACCAGTTCAGCCCAACGGCAGAGACAAAGGTCGTTACCTATCAGGAAGTCCCCAAAGAATGGATGGCCCTTGATATCGGACCCGCAACGGTTACCTTATTCTCCGAGGCCATAGACAACGCGCGCACTATTATATGGAACGGGCCGATGGGGGTCTTTGAGATGGATCCCTTCAGTCGAGGCACCTTTGCGATGGTCTCGAAGGTCGCCAACTCCTACGCGATGACGATAGTTGGCGGAGGTGATACAGACGTTGCCGTACACAGGGCAGGTGAATTTGCCAATATGAGCTATATATCCACAGGCGGCGGTGCATTTCTGGACCTCTTAAAGGGCCAGGACCTGCCCGGCATTACGGCACTAAAAGAAAAGGGCACCTCGGCTGTCTAGCAGACCTAGCAAGGCACGAACTACGTTAAGGTCACCACAAGACGGCACGACGACGCATAAGACGGCATGATGCCGTACGCAGATAACGGCATGTGCCGTACTAATAACCTAGACCATAAGTTGGAGGAAGAAAAGATGCTCAGGCCTCTTATCGTTGGAAATTGGAAGATGAACAACACCATCCACCAGAGCGTCGAGCTGGTGATGAAGCTCAGAGAGTTCGTAAAGACCGAGCGAGATACCGACATAATCATCGCCCCGCCCTTTACGGCCCTACATCACATCGGTTTTCTAATAGCAGATACCCCGATAAGACTCGCCGCACAGAACATGCATCATGAAAAGACCGGGGCCTTTACCGGCGATCTCTCAGGAGAGATGCTAAAAGACGTCGGCTGCGAGTACGTCATCCTTGGTCATTCCGAGCGCAGAAAATGCCACTGTGAGACAGACGAGACCGTCAATAGGAAGCTCAAGGCAGCGATTCGTGACGAGCTTAAACCCATAGTCTGTGTCGGCGAAAGCCTAGAGCAACGCGAGGCAGGAGACGCCATCAGGACAATAAAAGCGCAGGTCAATGGCTCCTTAAAAGGGCTCGGCCCGGGCATGGTAAAGAACCTGGCAATAGCATACGAGCCGGTCTGGGCCATAGGCACCGGCAAGACCGCGACACCTACAGAGGCCGAAGAGATCCACAACACCATACGCGAACTGCTCTTTGAACTCTTCGGACGGAAAGCAACCGAGAATATCCGTATAATCTACGGCGGCAGCGTCACGCCGGAAAATATCGACTCCCTCATGGCGCAGGCCAATATCGACGGCGTACTCGTCGGCGGAGCAAGCCTCAAGGCCGATAGCTTTGCACGTATAATCAACTTTAAGGAGAGCACCTAGGGTAGCCCCGTCAAGGGTCTTTCCCCTTTTTTCAGGGCCGTAAAACAGACAGTATTAGAATATTTTAAAGAAACCGCAAAAAAACCTTGCATTTCTGTCCCTAATACCTTTTAATATTATATTCAGAGGGAAGTTGCTTCCCTTAATAAAAAAACAGGCCTTACAGCTAACGGCACAATAAAATAATGGCATATACAGTAGTAATCGTAATACATATTTTGGTCTCTATCTTTCTGGTAACGACGATCCTATTCCAGAGCGGAAAGGGCGCGAGCCTTGGCGCATCAATGGGCGGCGGCACTCAGGCCATCTTTGGCGGCTCAGGCCCGGCATCTCTACTTATGAAGATCACCATAGCATGCGCCACTATCTTCATGCTGACCTCGCTCTACCTGACATACGTATCAGGACGCATCGGAGCGCACTCGCTGATGAA
>CAZUFI010000108.1:0-5861 GCA_964618745.1 uncultured Thermodesulfobacteriota bacterium
GGGGTGAGACGCCTTGGATTTATAAGGCGTCTCACCCACCAAAAGAGGGGTATATAAAATGATAGATGTAGGGATAAACTCAGTAGTGGCAAAACCGGTTGAGCAAGGTGTTACAGTGCCTGAGCCCAAGAAGGTTGAGGCCGCAAAGAAAGAAGTCAAGGTTGAGGCACCTACCCTCGCCACTGACGATCTGAAAAATAACAAAGGTGTTGATGCTGAAAGGGGTGCCTCGGTCGAAGAGGTGGTATACTCTACCAATGACCTTTTACAGCGGCTCAATACGGAGCTAAGAGTGGAGCTGGTTGATGAGCTTGATATGGTTGTCGTAAAGGTCATTGATAGTGAGAGCCAAGAGGTCGTTAGACAGATACCGGCAGAAGAGTTTGTAGAGCTTAGCAAACGTATGAAAGATGCAATCGGGATGCTTTTTGATAAAGAGTCCTAAGGGATAATATATTTGTTTTGCTATGCTATGCAAAAAGTTTTAGCTTTGCTTAGTCAGTTATTCTTATGCCGTGAAAGTACAGTTGTGTCAGAAAGGGGGTAGGTTATGGTTGTAACAGCATCGACAGGACTAATAAGTCAGATTGATTATCAGGCTCTTTTAGAATCTTTGGTTCAGATAAAGCGTGAGCCGATAAACCTGATGATGGATCGTCAGGACAGGATGAAGAGCGCGGATACTGCCTATGAGGAGCTGGCTACAAAGTTGGAGGAGTTTAAGGCTGCGGCTGAAGAGCTCAATGAATTTACAGACTTCAATGACTATACAGCTTCTATATCCGATGAATCTTTAATGAGCGTGACGGCCAGTGAGACTGCAAATGCTGGTACTCATACCGTTGTGGTCAATAACCTTGCCAAAGCGCATAAGGTCTATACCGAGGGCTCAACCTATACCAGTGCCGATGATTCTGCAGTTACCGGTGCAGGAGGTACTTTTGAGTGGACGGTAGGAGGTACGGCCTATTCCGTTAATGTGGCAACCGGAGATTCTTTGCAAGACGTAAGTGACGCAATAAATGCCGTAACCACAGATGCCTCGGCCTCGGATGTAACTACTTCGGTGATCTTTGATGGTACGAACTACCATATGATGATGACCTCTCAGGGGACCGGTGTGACAGAGGTGATGACCGTAACTAATAATGATACTGATCTTTTCGGCGGTGGAACTACTATTACAGGTAGTTATGAGCTTCAGGCCGGAGCGAACGCCTCTTTGACCGTGGACGGGCTTGCCGTTACCAGTGAGACCAATAATGTTGATGGTATTATTCCAGGCGTTACCCTTAATCTTGAGAGTGCGGATAATACAAAGACTATTACAGTGACGATTGCCAGAGATGTTGAGAGTATTAAGACAAAGGCAGTTGATTTCGCAGAGAAGTACAATGCGATTATGAGCCATATTAAGCTAAATAATCGCTATGATAGCGATACAAAGACCTCGGGTGTCTTCTTTGGTGATAGTACGGCAAGGGGCGTCGGCGATGAAGTACGGCGACTGATGACAAGCGAGGTTGCAGGTGTTGATAGCGGTATGAGTAGGCTTGTATACGCAGGTTTTACCATGGATGTTGAAGGAAAGCTCAGCGTAAATAGCTCTGATCTGACCGATGCCGTTGAAAATGACTTTGATAACTTTGTTAGATTATTTATAGATGGTAATTCAATCGGTGAGTCTACTGAGGGGATGGCCAAGCTCATCGCAGATATGGTCGATGACCTGACAGCCGTTGATTACGGCAGGGTCGCCGCAAGACAGAGTTCTCTTAATAATAGTATTGCGGATATGGAACTTGAAATAATCGAACAGGAAGACCTATTGGCTGCATTCCAGGAAAGGCTAAGGCTACAGTTTGTTTTACTTGAGACTACGATAGCCGGGTTAAGAGAGCAGGGCGGCTATCTTGCCAACTTTACCAGTTAGACACAGGGGGACGGCTGAATGACTAATATCGAGCAGTATCAAAAAGTGCAGGTTATGACCTCTGATGGCGTTAGACTGATTATAATGCTCTATGAAGGAATTGTCAGGTTTAATGTTGGTGCGATGGAAGCCATCGAGAACGGTAATATAAAGGATAGAGTTTACTTCATCAATAGGAGCATGGATATCATCTCTGAGCTCAACGGTGCTCTGAATATGGAGGACGGCGGCGAGGTCGCTGAAAATCTAAGTAAGCTATATGATTACTGCGTTCATTCGCTAAACAAGGCAAATGCCCAGAACTCTGTAGAGGCACTGGAGGGTGTAAACAGGGTTATAACAGAGGTGAAGGCCGGTTGGCTAGGTATAACCTCGGATAAGGCGACGAATCTTTCTACGGACTCTGTGAAATCTGATAACGGGTACTCTCAGGGAGCAGCACAAGGTGGACTCTAGGCAGATACTTGAGAGGGTATTGGAACTTTCAAAGCTCCAGTTAGGGTATTTTGAACAGAGGCGTTACCCGGAGCTTGTTCGGGCGCAGATAGAGAGAGGTGAGTTGTTTGTAGAGCTGGATAAGGTTAAAGGTGGTATAGAGGAAAGAGAGAGTCTGGCAGATCTAAGAGATGGAATACTGGAGAGCGATAAAGAACTTGCCATCCTGCTTGGTTCGGAGAAGGATAACCTTAGTGATAAGCTCAAAAAGACCGCAAAAGGCTCTACAGTACTGAAGGCATACGCCGGCAGAATCAATAGATAGTCTAAAAAAAAGATTTTTAAGTCCTGTTTGTTTATGTTTTTATATTTTCTAATTAATTTAAACTGTTACCATTATATATCTAATATCTATTCTTAAGTTTGCTTGCCTTTTAATCCCTTAATATCCCCTGGTTTTCCTAAAGTTATATATCAATATATCCGATAAAATATGTGGACGGACAGTTCAATCCGACTAATTATGCATGACAGTTTTAATATATTAATAGTTCTTGTCTTTTAATGTGTTGCGATGCTGAGTTAAGTGTTGGCATTATGGAGGCAGCGTGGTTCTCAATAAATAAGTGATGGGTGAAGGTGCAGCATGACAGAACAATTTAAGGTTTTAGTGGTCGATGATGACGATACTCTCTTACAGTTACTGACGGAGACGGTGCAGACTATGGGGTGTAGTGCTACGGCTGCTCATAGTGGACTGGACGCGCTTAATATTATCTCTGAGCGTAAGTTTGATATCGTTGTTACAGATCTTAAGATGCCGGGGATGGACGGGCTTTCGCTCCTTGAAGCGATTAAGAAGATCGATAAGGATGTCGTTGTAATAATGGTTACTGGTTATGCTACGCTTGAGACCGCTGTCAAGGCCATTGAAAAGGGTGCTTACGATTATATTGCCAAGCCGTTTAGGCTTGACGAGTTAATGGTTGTAATCAAGAATGCCTGTGAGCGTCTGCGTCTTTTAAAACAGAAAAATGCCTTACTTGATGAACTCAAGGGTGCGTACAATGAAATTGACCGGCTCAAGAAGGTCTCTCTGGATAGTGAAGCAACCGATGAGGCCAGAGCTGCGGAGCATTCTCTTGAAACAATTGATTTTGAGTCTTTTAAACGTAGAAATTATTCTCAGCCCATAGATATTGAGGCGGCCAGGAAAAAGTATTTTTCAGATATATAGTTACTAGGGTCGTAGTCGTCGGTGGGGGCTTGGCCGGGCCACCGTGATTGTTTATAAACTCGATCAGTACGGAGTATTATCATATGAGTGGCACACCGGAAATTCTCGTAGTAGATGATGAGTTTATATTAAGAGAGTTGATCTCTGAGATTTTACTCAGGCGCGGCTGGAAGGTCGATACCGCCGAGAGCTCAGAGAAAGGGATTATGCGGATCAAAGAGAAGCATTACGATGTTGTCGTGAGCGATCTTATGATGCCGGGTATCAGTGGTATGGAGTTTCTTAAGATCATTAAGGAACACTCTCCTTCTACGTCTGTGCTTATGGTAACGGGCTATCCTTCTATTGATATAGCAGTGGATGCGATCAGGTTTGGCGCGGCGGATTTTGTCGTTAAGCCGTTCAGTGCCGAAAAGCTTGAATTTGCCGTGCGCAAGGCTATAGATCAGGCCAAGCAGTATAAAGACCTTGTTGCCGTCATAGGTCTTAAGAACCCCGAGGGTTTAAGTAATGAAGAGAGCGACGGGACGGAACTTGCCGGTCCGCAGGGTAGTGATTTGCCTATAGGGCTGAGCCTGGTTAAGCGTACCGATGAGCAGATGCACCGCTCTCTGGAGGTAAAGACCCGTAGACTGGAAGACAAGGTAAAGGAATTATCTGTTCTGCATACAATCAGCGATACCCTGGATGAAACTCGTGAGAAGGGCGAGATCTTCAGAAAGATAATGGAGCTTGCCATTATTATTACCGGTGCCGAACGTGCCTTTGTCGGTCTTGTTAATAACGACAACAATGAAATGATCGTGCGAGCTGCTGTAAACTATAAAAACAACTCGCCTGTTGGCAGAAAGTTTGATGCCAGTCGCGAGCCTTTTAGAAGTGTTATAAAAAAGAGGTGCTATTCTTATTCATTTGTCGATGACAAGGGCTTTGTCCCTCTAGTGGGCAATATGGTAGCTCCCTTTGATCGAGCCCCGCTTCTGACTCTGCCTATAATCATCAATGGTGAGTCGTTGGTTATACTAGGGCTTTGCGGTAAAGAAGGGCTAATGCAGTTTAGTGATGACAATATGGCCATGTTGCTAAATCTAGCCACAAAAGCCTCCCTTAAGCTTGAAAATATTTCACTTGCAAATAATATATTTACCAATATACTGGCTACTATAGATTCCTTGATAAACGCGCTGGACGCTCGGGATACCTATACAAAGGATCACTCCCACAGGGTCACTCAGTATGCGCTGAGCATTGCCTCTGCATACGGGGCGGATCAGGGGGTTCTGGATAGTATTAGTTTTGCCGGCCCGCTCCATGATATAGGCAAGATAGGCGTTAGAGATGACATACTCCTTAAAGAGGGGTCTTTTACGGCCGAAGAGCGCAATATCATGAAGTCCCATGCATTGCGCGGCGAAGAGATATTAAAGCCCTTGAACCTCTTGGAGGTAGAGAAGGCCGTGGTGCTTAGCCATCACGAGAGGTGGGACGGCGCAGGCTACCCGTCCGGGCTTAAAGGTGAGGATATCCCGGTTGTTGCCAGGATCTTCAGCGTTGCTGATACCTTTGATGCCATGACCTCATCAAGGCCTTATCGCTCGGCCTTGACCAGTCATGTTACCACCAACGAGATACTTCGCTGTAGCGGTAGCCAGTTTGATCCTAGAGTGGTTAAGGCCTTTATGAAGAGCGATCTTCTTCATAACTTCGAGCGTATTGCCGGGGTAGTGGGGGCAAAAAATCTGGATGTGGGGTAGTGATGTCTGAAAAGAAACGTGAGTTTATCAGGGTAAGAAATGTTCTGGATGTTCACTACAAACCTTACGAAGAAGAAGAAGATGTCTCGGACTGGGAACGGTTCTTTGGTGCTGTCGAGCCAAAGGACGATGAAGAACTAAACCTATATAACTTCCTTTTTAATATCAATCAAAAAGTAGATGCTGTCTTGCATCACCTTAGAAATAGCGAGAACTTCGGTCTTCCCGAGGCTCGCGAGGTCGTTGTCAGCGGCAGTGGCATGAGCTTTAGATCCAATGAGAACTTTATCCCGGGTGATCTTCTAAAGGTACAGTTATTCCTTCCATCAAAGGCGCGTCTCTTAAGCCTTAAATCCGAGGTCGTTCGGTGTGAGTCTTCGACAACCGATGATGGTATGAACAAGCTTGCTCTGAAGTTTCTTAATCTAAGCGATAAGGACAGGGATAAGCTTATAGGTTATGTTTTTGCCATTCAGCGCGAGCAACTTCGTCAAAGGCAGGA
>CAZUFI010000109.1:0-3231 GCA_964618745.1 uncultured Thermodesulfobacteriota bacterium
AACTGCCACAAAACACGGTGCGGTAACTATACCACTAACAGCCCCACCTTGAAAGGTATTTCAGATTAGAGACAATCCTTATTACTACTATAGAACCTTCACTTAAGACAAAATCAGTAGCCACTAGTCCGAGTACTTCCTCTTCAGGTATCTCTGCCAGCTATCCTGCAACTCGCCGTAAGAAATAAATAAGACGCTGTTTACGGCCTGTGCCAGAGTCCTTCCACTACCAAGCTCCTCAAGAATCCTCTTACAGGCATAGATACCGTACTCTCTAATTATATACTCGGTAGCAGATAGACTTGCGCTATAGGCCAGTGCAGCACTATTTGTATCCAGCCCCATAAAAGAGCCTTCAAGGTGGCTAAGCCTAACGCCGCCGCCAGCGGCTATAGAAGCTAAAATCTTAGAATAATCGGCCTCGCGTTTATTTTCAAGGTACTGCGCAAGCCCTTCATTCAGCCACGTAGGCGCACGCCCTTTGGCTATCCTATGGACCACGGCATGCGTATATTCATGAAAGAGCACGGCCTCTAGTTGACTGGTCTTCTCGGTAACCCCACCTGTCGGTATCTTTATCCGCCCGTCATAAAGGGCCCCTGCCCACGCCGGGCTGCGAGTAACATCTCTAAAGCCCTCTTTAGAATAAAGCACGGCACTTATCGGAGTATCCGGGTAATACGACAGCTCTGTGCCGACCACCTGATAGGCCTCTTCCAGCAATATCGCTATCACATTGCCGGTTACTGCGTTATCTCCGCCCTCGAACTTCACATTAAAGCGTGAGCCACGCCTCTCGCTAAAGCCCGCCTCATGGTCGCTCTCACGCTTTAGGGCCTCAAGCCTGCTGCTGATATTTTCATCCTCCGGGTCCAGGGCCTGAGCCTGCTGCATAAGGCGCACCGAAGATGAGGTCCTGCTACCCGAAAGCTCCTGGTCGGCAAGCCTTAGATAGACCTGCTTAAGGGTCTTTTTAAGATCCACATCAGGCCCAGACTCTTTCAGCAAAAGACTCAGAGACTCTGCCGCACCCGCGTAATCCTCAAGCGAGGCCTGCGAGTACCCGTATCCCTTAAGAGACGAGTCCTCCATATAATGCTCATTTGCCTCTTCAAAATAATCTTTTGCACTCTGAAAATCACGCTCTCCATATACCTTCCAGCCAAGGGCAGTCAAGCTGCGAGCCAGATTTACCTTTATCGTCTCAAAACCCTTGTCTTCGGGAGAGACCGCCTTATAGGCCTCTTTATAATAAAAAGCCGCATCGGTATAGTCTCCGGCCTTGAAGGCCTTAGTCCCCGCGTTAAAGTCGCGCACATAGGCAGGGACAATGGTATCAACCTGCACCACTGGAGCGTTGCTTGCCAACTGCACCGGGCTCTGATCAGCAAGACCCGGCTTCTGCGAGACCAGAATAGGCTTGGTAGGCACAAGATCAGCCGCAATGGCCTCAACACGAGCGAGCTCAGGCCTTGCGGCATCCGTGGACTCAGCAAGACTCAACTCTTTACTTGTAGTCTTATAATGGTATACGCCGCCACCTATGACTACCAGCATAGCAACGACAAAGATAATCCGCACTAAAGGGTCTTTTCTTGAGGGCTCACCTTGAAGGGTAATCTTTTTAACTGGACAACGAGAAGGCTTATCAGGGGTTTTAGAGGCATCCGGCACAGAGCAATTGCCAAGCCACGCGGGCGGGGTCTGGCCTTTACTGTCTTCAGAACCCTGCTCATGGACCTCGTGTACAAGGCCTGGATCAAGACCGCACTTCGAGCACTGCTCGGTATCGTCAGGGAGTTTAGCCCGGCAGTTTTTACAAAACATAGATTCCCCTGCGCCAAGCAATAGGCCGTTTTTTCCAACGAGCTGAGATCAACTAAAACAGCTTGGCCGTCGTTTTAAAGACAACTGCTTCAAAACTACTGCCCGCACCCTGCGGTTCATAGTTTTTTACGCATCTTAACGGCACCGAGCACAAGGTTGGCTATAACCGAGATAAAATATATCTCGTCCTCATGGAACTCTTTCAACACAACAGTCTGCGCGTTAAGCACCCCAAAAGGCTTGCCATCGACAAATATCGGAAAGGAGTACATAGTCTTTATCTTATACTGCTCTTCCTTGGTCTCCGGGAAATACTTGTAGCGATCATCGGTTGAGACATCGGTGATAAGAAGCGGCTTCTTTGCCTCTACGGCAGAGCCTGTGATGCCCTGCCCTATATCGAGCCTTGCCTTACCTACTGCGTCCTGCGAAAGTCCATATGTCGCGCGCAGCACCAGAGCCGTCCCGTCCCAAAGGTATATAGTACAGATATCAACACAAAGACGCTTTGCCATCTTCTGGCAGACATTCTTTAGGACCTCATCCAGATCATAGTCCGAGGAAGATAGCATACTGATCTCCTCAAGCGTTATAATCTCCATCCTCTCGCGGTCTGCGAGCTGATGCTCAAAGAAAAACTTCCCTGAATCATCGAACTTAAGCGGCAATAGGCTATCGGTAGAATAATTAGGATTGATTGCCTTACTTCTGGCAGGGGCAGGTTTGAACTCGGTAAAGCCGCAGCTACAGACAAACTTCACCTTGAAGTCGTCCAAACGCTTTGAGTCCATCTTGCTGCCGCATCTTCTACACCTAACGATCTGCTCGGTCATAACCTGCCCACTCCTTTATATACTAAACTTAAAATAACCTTAATTATCAGTCAAAGCCGTCGTCTTCTCTCTCTTCGCCATCAACCTCTGGTACTTCCTGTGCTTCCTGTTTAGGCTGCTTGGGCTGCGTAGGGGACTTAGGGGGCGTATCTCCATCTCCACCCGCCACGCCTTTGACCACCTCTGCCTGCCGCGACGATTTGGGAACTCTCAGTCGCTCGGCATCCTTCGGAATCGTTACCCTTACTACCTTGCCGGTCTTGCCCGGGACGCCAAGGCTCTCACCATTTAACTTAAGCTCTACACCACCGCCGTTGCCTATAGTCAAAAAAAAACCTTGGTGGCCTTCCACCGAGCTGTCTCTCCGGGTTGTAAGAGGGCTTCTCGCTGCTCTTGACCGTCGATCTCGATCCCCATCCATGTCGTATCGCTGGCCACGACCTCAAGCAAGAGCTTTTTCTCCCGGTCAACAGGGGTCTTTTTCAGAGACTCCTTTACAGGCGGCACGGTAGCGGCCTTTTGAGGCAGTGCCTTGTCTTTAACTTTAACCTTAACCTTAACGGCCTTTACC
>CAZUFI010000109.1:3331-5690 GCA_964618745.1 uncultured Thermodesulfobacteriota bacterium
GCCTTTACCTTTGAGTCTTCCTTACTGACCTGCAAAGCCTTATCAGCCGGCTCTTCTATATTAATGGTCTTATTTATTTCATCAGCAGAGGCCTTTACTATCTGCTGGGAAGGCTTATCAGCTCCACCTGCAAAGACAAAGTAAAGGATTACTATCAAGATACCTGCCGCTACAAAGATAACACCGGTTTTATTATTACCTCTGCTACTGCCTCTGCGCCCTTTCCCCAACAACCCTGCGATATTAAAACCACCTGAGCTCCAAGACTTAACATGACGAGGTGAATCTACATATTCATCCTTGGTAATATCAGCCGTAAGTGCCTTTATCTTCTCTGCCTCTAAGCGCCTGTCGCTTTGATAGGCCTCATAACGCAGCACAGCATCGTCTTCATCTATACCTAGATATACGGCGTATGCCCTGACAAAACCCTTGACATAAGTAGGGTGCGGCAGACTCTCGTAATCGTCATGCTCTAAGGCTTTAACAAGCCTTTGCGACATCTTCAGAGCCAGAGAAATATCCCCTACACTCACCCCTCTGAGTTCCCGCTCTCTGCTTAAATATTCTCCCGGAGTCTCCACCTTCACACCTTACCTTAAAAGATCTATATAGTCCCTTGCGTTCTGGGCCTTCTCACTCTGCGGGGCAAACTCCACTACCTTTCTAAAGGCTGCGAGCGAGGCCCTTCTCTTTTTCTTCTTTAATAATACTTCGCCAAGATTAAAATAGGCTGCCGCAAAACGTGGCTCACTCTTTATCGCCAACCTAAAAGCCCGCTCTGCTTTCTTGAGCATTCCCAGCTTATCAAAAGCCAGTCCCATATTATTATAGGCCAGCGCATAATCGTTTTCTATGCTTACGGTCTTTTTAAAATGTACTATGGATTGCCTATAACTACCCTTTGCGTAATAGGCGCAACCAAGGTTATAATGCGCGACCTCTGGGGTTGCGTAAAAGACATTCTCTACCGCCAGATTGAACTGCTCTATCGCCTCGTCCAGCCTATCTTGCCTCAGGTACACAACCCCGAGATTAACACTTGCATCGGCAAAATCAGGCCTTATCCTAACTGCCTGCCCCAGATGAAATGCGGCTTTATCATATTTCTTCTTGGTAAAGTAGGTTAACCCCAGCAGGTGCTGATAACTTGGCTCCTCAGGATGCAGCTCTACCGCTGCGATAAGCTCCTTAAGGGCAGAAGAATACTTGGCCTCACCAAAATAAACCTGCCCCATCTTAAAGCGCAACTTAGCATCGGCCTGCTTCTGCGCATTCATTGCCACACACGAAGTAAGTAGAAAAACAGTAACGATGAGTATTGCTGTTCTTAAAAGCTTCATAACCCCATACCCTATAGACTTACCACTACAAATCTATCTTATAACGATATCATATACCTTCAAAGTGGGTCAAACACTGAAACTCCGAGTACCGTGCGTCTATCTTGCCCTTATCCAGAGAGTTGAGCCTCTCAAGGCTAAATGCCTCGACATTAAAAGATGCCATAACACTGCCGTAGATAATCGCCTTACGGATATTGGCCTCGCTTAAGTCCCCCGATGCCGCCAGATGCCCGATAAAGCCACCTGCAAAGCTATCGCCGGCCCCTGTCGGATCAAAGATATCCTCCAACGGATAGGCAGGGGCGGAAAAGACCGAGTCGCCACCAAACATAAGCGCACCGTACTCGCCTCTTTTCACGATAAGCGTCTTAGGGCCACACCCTAAAATAATAGCAGCGGCCTTTACCAAATTCGGCTCGTTAGCGAACTCGCGTGCCTCACCCTCATTAATAACAAGTATCTCGACCCTCTTTAAAAGCTTTTTAAGGGCTTCCTTCTTGCCTTCAATCCAGAAGTTCATCGTATCACAGGCAACGATCCTGGGGTTTTTAACCTGATCCAGAACCTTCATCTGAAGCTCCGGGTCTATATTGGCCAGAAAAACTATATCCGCATCCTTATAGTCCTCGGGAAGCGTCGGATCAAAAGAGCTGAAGACATTGAGCTGCGTATCAAGGGTATGGGCCTGATTAAGGTCATACTCATAACGCCCTTTCCACCGAAAGGTCTTACCCGGAACCTTCTGAAGCCCTCTTGTATCTATATCTTTGCTGTTGAGCATATCTACGTGCTCATCAGGGAAGTCCTCGCCAACGACAGCGACTATGCCGACCTTGGCAAAGTAACTGGCTGATGTAGAAAAATAAGTAGCCGAGCCGCCAAGGACCTCATCGGCCTTACCAAACGGCGTCTCAACAGAATCAAATGCAACCGAACCAACAACTAAAATATCCATAACTCTCCTTTTGTTAGCATTAAATACCTATCGGATAAATTAATATAAACTAAAAAAA
>CAZUFI010000110.1:0-5580 GCA_964618745.1 uncultured Thermodesulfobacteriota bacterium
GTTCCTTTATCAATTATATTATAGATAAATATCAATAAGTTAGAGATATAAAGTTAAGGCTATCTGTTAATATTTTCAAACCACTCTATAGTCTTACCCAGCCCGTCTTCAAAGGCAGTATCGGCCTTAAAACCAAACTCTTTTTCAGCCCTTGAGGTATCCAGTAACCTTCTGGGCTGGCCGTCAGGTTGGGTAGAGTCCCATACTAATTCGCCGTCAAATCCAGTCTTCTCTGCTATAAGCTCGGCAAGTTCTTTGATCGATATCTCACAGCCTGAACCAAGGTTTACCGGCTCTGGCCTGTCGTATTTCTCTGCGGCCTGCAATATACCCTCTGCCGCGTCCTCAACATATAAGAACTCACGCGTTGGCCTGCCCGTGCCCCAGACCGTGATGCTACCAAGACCGCTCTCTTTTGCCTCTATGCATTTCCGGATAAGTGCAGGGATCACATGTGAGGACTCTACCTCGAAGTTATCACCAGGGCCGTATAAATTTACCGGCAGCAGGTATATCGAGTTAAAGCCGTATTGCGCCCGATAAGCCTGGCTCTGCACCAGAAGCATCTTCTTTGCCAGCCCGTACGGGGCGTTGGTCTCTTCCGGGTAGCCATTCCATAGATCTTCTTCTTTAAACGGCACAGGCGTTAACTTCGGATAAGCGCAGATCGTCCCGATGGCAACGAACTTACCAAGCCCCACCTGCCGACCTACCTCGATAAGCTGCGTGCCCATCATCAGGTTATCGTAATAGAACTTGCCCGGGTTTGCCTTATTTGCCCCGATCCCTCCGACAACGGCAGCGAGATGAATAACCATATCCGGCTTTGCATCTGCGTAGAGCCGTCTTACCGCCTCCATCTGGACCAGATCATAGTCAGAGCTACGAGGTACGAAGATCTCAGTACAGCCCCGTGCCTTTAGTTTTTCGACTACAACAGAGCCCAAAAAACCCGCACCACCGGTGACGACGACCCTCTTATCTGCCCAAAACCCTGCCATCACCTCACCGTCAACATGTTTTTAGTCCAGAGAATCCCCTTATCCTTGAGAATACCCTCGGCCCTGCCCGTAGACTCAAGCCCTGCCTGAAGCAGGTCCGAGTCCAGCATAATCACTACCAGCTCTTTAAAGGTCACCTTCGCCGACCAACCAAGGACCTTCGCCACCTTGGTCATATCAGCCTGAAGTTCATTGACCTCTGTCGGCCTATAATAACGCTTGTCTATCTCAATCAAGAGGTCTCCGGCCTTTAAAATCGCCTTGCAGCCCTCGGGCAGCTCAACCGATTTAACATACCCCTTTTCTTCTGCCCCTTCCCCCTTCCATTCCAGCTCTATACCAACGGCCTCAAAAGCTGCCTCCAGAAACTCTCTTACCGTGTGGCTCTGGCCCGTGCCAACTACATAGTCACCGGGCCTATCCTGCTGAAGCATCAACCACTGGCACTCGACGTATTCAGGGGCAAAGCCCCAGTCTCGCTTTGCATCCAGATTACCCAGGTAGAGCCTCTCTTGCTTACCACCAAGGATAGAGGCAACGGCTCGCGTAATCTTCCTCGTAACAAAGGTCTCACCACGCCTTGGCGATTCGTGATTGAAAAGAATACCGTTACAGGCAAAGATATCATAACCATCACGGTAGTTTACCGTCATCCAGTATGCATACAGTTTTGCTGCGGCATACGGGCTTCTGGGTTGAAAAGGCGTGGTCTCGCTCTGCGGGGCCGGGGCCGCACCAAACATCTCAGAACTTGATGCCTGATAGAAACGCGCCTTGCCGCCGCTTCTTCTTATAGCCTCAAGGATTCTGGTAGTACCAAGCCCGGTTGATTCCCCTGTATACTCCGGCATATCAAAGCTTACGCGTACGTGACTCTGCGCCGCTAGGTTATATACCTCGTCAGGGGCTATGTTGTAGATAAGGTTATCTATCTGACTTGAATCGGTCAGGTCGCCGTAATGGAGAAAAAGCCTTTTGCCATGGTGTTGCGGATCTTCGTATATATGGTTGATGCGACCTGTATTAAAGGAGCTTGCCCGCCTTATGATGCCGTGGACCTCGTAGCCCTTACTAAGAAGAAACTCGGCAAGGTAGCTACCGTCTTGGCCTGTAATGCCGGTAATTAAAGCTCGCTTCATATATAACTCCTTGACAAGTAATAAAAAAAGAGCAAAAGACCCTTAAAGGTCGCTCTGAGCGGCCTGCTAAGGCAGATTTTAGACGATATCAAATGGGTAACCCTAAGAATTATAAGGAATTAAGGGGGTTCTGTCAACCGGGAATATAAGGAGAAAATCCTGTTGATAGCTAAGTATTGTCTCCCCTTAACCTTCAAGTAAGGTAAATTAAATAGTATCTGTCCCAATTTAATATTATGGAGAGGCCTTGAAAACCTTCTATCATTGGTCACCGCCGTAAAGGCACGTAGTTGGCCTGTATGGCCTGTGCAATTGCCGTTGGCATTAGAAGGCATGGTAGCCGTCTCATACGGTATAGTGACCGAGGCCTACGGTATTTTTTGTAACGCCAGCAAGATATCTAAAGTAGTTTTTCTATTTCACGGACGGCCTTAAGCCCGGAATATACCGCAGCAAGAACGCCGCCGCCGATACCATCCCAGTGGCCCGCAAAGTAAAGGTTCTTTACAGGACTCTTTACAGGTCTAAGGGCCGTCGTCTGCTTCCAGCCGTATGCCGCACCCCTCTCACCGCCTGTATAGCGCATTAAGGTCGCAGGCGTTGCGGCCTCTTTATAGATAACGCCGCTGCTCAACCCGGGTATGGCACGCGAGGCCTTCTGAAGAACCTTTTCACTCAACGCCTCTTTATCCCGTCTCCATGAATCCGTATACCCAAAACTCGTCATCTCGTGGGCAATAATGATATGCCTGCCACTAGGAGCAAGACCGGGATCAAGGACAGTCGGAATAGTAATACCTATAGAAGAGTTCGGGCTAAACTCCGCTGCCTTCCCAAAGTTAAGATCCATATCAAAGCTCGGATAAAAACCAATGCTCGACGAGTTACCAAGGGCAGAAAGATCTATCTCGGCGAGCATATAGAGGATAAAAAATGAAGAAGATACCTCTGGCAGGGCCGCACTCTCGGTCGTCGTCATAACATCTTGCCCGGCCTTTAAAAGACGACGGGTCGTTGCTATATAATCAACGTTGGATACAATATGGCTCGCCGTATACAGCTCGCCGTCCGCCGTTGTAACCGAGCTTGCCGTGCCGTTCTCAGACCCGATAGAGACAACTTCTTTTTCAAATAAGACCTCACCGCCCTTTGCCTTTATACCCTTTACTATTAGATCGGCGAGCCTCTGTCCTCCACCCCTGATTCTATAAGCCCCGGAGAAATAACTCATCATAAGCGCCACCATACCAACAGCCGAGACCTCACTCGGTGGCAGCCCTATAAAAGGACACCGATCCGAGAGCACGGCCTTAAGCTTTTTATCTTTAATATGATTATCCAGTAACTGCGCAAAAGTATGGCTGCGGTACTTCATTAAATTAACCGGCATTATCGGTCGGGCACTGGTATTAATAAGCCCCTCGCCCCAGCCCTGAATATCGGAGTAGATCTCCGAGAGCAGAGCAAAGAAAGAATCAATACCAGCAGCCTCATACGGGAAAAACCCCTTGAGCTCTTCTATATACCTCTTAAGGTCGGCATGCACCGCAATGGTCATCTGCCCTGCCTCGCCTGAGTCGGGCGGAAAGATACTGGTCCGTATAGGATCGACCTTTATTATATCAAGCTCCTCCCTTACGCCGAGAGCATCGAGCAGGTACGTAATAGGGCCGTTACTATCCAGCCCGCTAAAGCAATCCACGCATGAATCAAAGGTCGCGCCCTTTCTCGTAAAGGACTGCAAATAACCGCCCGGGGTTTTATTCTTCTCAAGTACAAGCACCTTTGCGCCCTGGCAGGCAAGGGTTGCGGCGGCCGTAAGGCCGCCTATACCTGTTCCGATAACAATACAGTCGTAGGCAGTAACCTGCCTTGAATGCTCGCTCATAGACGCCCCCTCTCACCGATATATGAGAGCAGCGCAGGCAGGATAACCAACGCCGCAAAGACGCAGGCGACTATACCCATAACCACGATGCTCCCGAAAGAAGCAACCCCTTTAAAGCTCATCGTCATTAGCGATCCGAAGCCAACGGCCGAGGTCAGGGCGCACATAAAGACAGACCTTGAGCTGCGCCTAAGCCCTGCCACTCCGCCGGTGCTATAGCCCTGAACCATATAGACGCCGTAATCCACACCTATCCCGAAGATAAGGGTGACGACCCCTATATTTATATAGTTAAAGTCCACGCCGCCAACGCCCATGAGCCCGCCCGTATAGACAAAGCCGAGCGTTATAGGAAGCAGTATCAAAAACACCTTCTTTACGCTCCTGAAGCTGGCATACAAAACAAGGGTTATGGCGATAAGCGATAAGATCGAGGCAAGGCTACTCTCCCTTATTATCGTCCCCGCCAGCGAACCTGTTATAATCGGCATTCCCGTTATAACGACCTTATCACCAAGCGGTTTAAGCTCCTGCTCTACCTTGGCAAGGACGGCATCGTCCCAGCCGGTAGAGCCCTCCCCCGGGTACAAATACGCGGCTACCGCAAGTTTTTCCCTGTTATAGAAAAAGCCGGCCTTATAGTCTGAGTCCGCCTCAAGCGCAGCTAGATCCACAGGAGTATCAATATTAATAGCCCTTATAATATTATCTATATACCCGTTATAATAATCGTCGGCCCTGAAGCCGTACTTGCCAAGGGAGTAGAAAAAACTCTCCTTTAGATACTCTGCCCCGGCCCTTACCTCAGCCAACCTCTCTATTGCGAGGCTCTGTTGACCGGGAGGCGGCAAAAATAGATTTAACGATGTATACTCTCCGATTACTCCGCTATCCTCAAGCCCATGAAGCCTGTCTTCTATAACGCCGTAAGAATCAAAGAGCCCTTCTCTGGTTTGGTCGCGCCCAATGACTATGAGCGGTGTGTTTTTCTGCTGCATCATCCCGGATATCTTCTTGCCAAGCTCCTCGGCCTGACTATTCCTTATGCCTAGAGACTCAGGTGAGCTGTCAAAAGATATCCCCGGTATAAATACGATAGAGACGACCAGAGCCAGCGCGCCGAGGGCTATAGCAGGACTTCTCAGGCGAGACGCGCTGCGCCGCTGCGAAGGACGCACCGAAGGCTTCTGCTTAAAGACATAAGGACTTAGCCAGACCACAGCCGAGCTCATAAAGAATATCGCAGAGAAAAGCCCCATAAAGACGCCAAGCCCTGCGACCAGCCCCATCTCATGGAGCCCTTTAAAGCTTGTCACCACAATACTGAAAAAAGCAAGTGAGGTTGTAACCGCCCCGACTATTACGCCGGGCAACGTCTTTGTAAAGGAGGCCTCCAAAGCCCTGGTAATATCGCCGCATTCACGGAACTCATCCTCCAGCGAATTAAAGCTATGGAGCAGGTAATCGATAGAAAGACCCATAAGCATAGCAGCTACGATGCTTGAGGCCATATTAAGCCCTCCGAATAAAAGATAGGCGCCGGCAAGGGTCA
>CAZUFI010000111.1:0-2539 GCA_964618745.1 uncultured Thermodesulfobacteriota bacterium
ATAGTACCTGATTGCCACAGCATCAAGGTAATCAAGATTCGTCCGATACGTCCGTTGCCGTCCTTAAATGGGTGCAGTGCTTCGAGTTCAATATGTGTTATCCCTATCTTCAGCAGTGTAGGATCTGTGCCCTCTTCGATATATTTAAAAAGTCTGTCCAGTCCGTCCTGCAATTTTTCAGGGCTGATGGGAATGAATAATATATCGGTTTTTGTTTTATTTGTCAGATAGTTCTGTTCTTTCTTAAATTCACCAGGTGACTTTAAAGCACCTCGCCCGAAAGAGAGCAGCCTCTGGTGTATCCTCTTGAGTAGTGAAGGAGATAGTGGCTGGCCGTCGGCCATTGCTTGCTGTGCGCCAAGCAGTGCCCTTTGGTAAAGGATGGTCTCGATAACCTCTGTCCTGATGTTTGTGGTATTGCCTGTTTCAATGTCATAATCTGCATCGTGGCGCAGTATTTCATCCATTGTGCTTATCGTACCTTCCATTCTGGAGGATATAACAGCTTCCTGATTACGCAGAGGGGCCAGAAGTATCTCGCTATTGTGCATGTTTTTTAGCATCTGATCGTAGCGGGCCACGGCTTCGGTAGCCTTTATCAAAGGTTCGATAAGTTTGTCTAGGTCCAGTCCAGTCGGCGGAAATTTGTCGTAGTGATATTTTACAGCGTTATCGAGGTTAAACTCCATGCTTTCTTCCTTGCTAGTTTGACGTTAATATATTTATTAATCATAACATTAAAGTTGTTACACGTCAATATTATCAGCTTTTTGATACACAAGATGGCTAGACCTTCAGAAATTAACCTCAAGAAGGTTTGTTAATCATATTTGATACTTTTTGATATGCAAATAGATTAGGCATTAACTTATTAAGCTCAAATGCGCTTGTTTATCATATTTATGGTTTTTTGATAGGCAATATGGGGCTAGGGTTATTTAGGGTTATTGTATTTAATTGGGTTTTAGTTGGCGTTATGGCCTTCTAGAAGCTCTTGGCGATAGGGTTGAAGGTGAAGGGTAGGCACTTACCCTTTCGCAAGCCCTTTAAAGTCGCCGCCAGACGGGTTCTGGAAGACCTGCAAATCAAACTCTGGCAGGACCGCAAGTATATGGTCGAAGATGTCGGCCTGTATTGCCTCGTAGTTTATCCAGTTCTTGTCGCTGGTAAAGACGTAGATCTCTATCGGCAGACCGTGCTCGGTCGGGGCGAGCTGGCGAACCAGCAGCGTCATGCTCTGGTTAATCATTGGGTGTGCTCGCAGGTAGCTCTCCAGATAGGCCCTGAAGGTTCCGACATTTGTCAGGCGCCTGCCGTTTACCAGCACAGAGTCGTCAATTGAGTTGGCTTCGTTATAACACTGAACTTCCTGTTTTTTTCTATCTATATAGTCTTTTATGACATCTATCTTAGCGTACCGTTCGGTCATCTCTTTGGTGCAGAGTTTGATGGTAGAGAGGTCTATATAGACCGAGCGTTTGATCCTTCGCCCGTCGCTCTCTTCCATGCCTCGCCAGTTTTTAAAGGAGTCGCTTATGAGCGCGTAGGTCGGTACGGTCGTGATCGTCTTATCGAAGTTCTGTACCTTTACCGTAGAGAGTGTTATCTCCAGGACATCGCCGTCGGCACCGTACTTTGGTATCTCTACCCAGTCGCCGTGAGCTATCATCTTATTGCTTATCAGCTGAATACCCGCTACAAAACCCAGGATCGAGTCTTTGAATATCAGAAGCAGGACGGCGGTGAGTGCGCCAAGGCCGCTTATGAGATAGACCGGGCTCTTGCCGAGCATAATCGAGACGATAAAGATCAGGGCGAAGAAGTAGATTACGATCTTTAGGATCTGGACAAAGCCCCTGAGCGGTATCTCCTTGGAGGCCTCGAAGTTCTGGTAGATATCAAGCAGCGCGTTTAGTAAGGAGTCGATTACGAGCAGTCCAACGATCACCATATAGATCAGGGCCGCGTGGCTGACAAGGCCGGATAGCCGATCCAGGCCACTGAGGGCTATCGGGATCAGCAGATAGATGACGATTGCCGGAGCGAAGTGAGAGAGCTTTGTAAAGACCTTTTTCTCCAGTATTATATCGTCTATCTTGGTCTCTGTTCGACCGATCAGATACTTGACGCCGATTAGGACGACCCTTTTGGCGATGGTATTGGCGATGGTCGCGAGGATTATAATGACTACTAAGCTACCTGCGCGAACAGCTAGTTCGGCGGCCTCCGGGTTTAGCCCGGCGTCAGCAATTAAGTTGATTAAGTTATTAATATCCATAATAAACCCTCATTGTGTATTAGTAGACGCTGCGAGGCTGTGGTTAGCCAGCGGCGAAGATCAATTCTTATTCTACCCCCTTAGGTGGGTCGTCGTCAATCCTACAATATAGGTTTTGTCGAGGTTTGAATCAGGGGCTGTAGTAAGTTCTCTAATCGGTAGTTCGCATGGGCATAGTTGGATTGGTGTCGTACCTGGATTTTTGTAGCGGTCGCGATATAAAAACCTTGATTGAAATAAAGAAAGGGCCGTCATCTGACG
>CAZUFI010000111.1:2639-4155 GCA_964618745.1 uncultured Thermodesulfobacteriota bacterium
GCATCTGCCGTGCTGTTCATCGAAAAGGTCAGCATCACTGCTACGACAAAGAGTAGTATTATTTTTTTCATGTTAGTCTCCTTTTGGTAAAGCTTTTAATTCAAAGGTCGTTTGTATAACGACTGTTAGTATACTAAATCTAGAGACAGAATAAAAGTAGTCTTTCGTCTCTTGCCAAGTATACTGCTGCAAGATCCATGCCACACTCTAAGTCTTTAATTACAAAGATATTTATGGCTTGGCTAGTATTTAGGATGGAAAAGTGTAAAATTTCTTTACGATTTTTTATTTTAATCGGACAATGAAAAACCCTTAATATCTTGTTTGATTTTTGATCTTTTTGGCGCTGTAACAGGCTGTAAATATTAAGTAAAATTATATCCGTAGCCTTATCCTAAGGTCTGTTTTTTTCTAGAAAACTGCCGAAGAGGGTAGTGTCGGTTTTCTTTACACTTTTCTGCTGTAGCTTAGATTATTGGAGGTAAGTCTGATATTTAGTTATTATTTTTAGGAAATTTAGAACTTTTATTTTTAGTTACTGCTGTTAATCGATTAAGATCTTTTAATGAGTTCTTACTTCTATATTTAGGACTGAGCTGGTCTTCTTAGTCCTAAGCTGCTATAATAGGGATATGAAAGGGCTTTGTGCTTTCTTAGGGGTCGCAGTTAGTGTGACCTGAAAATTGTAGGAGGTGGGTTGCAATGGATACCAGAGTCTTAGATGCGGTATTCCTGCTAGGTTTCATGGTTGTGTTCCCGTTGGTATTGGCCTTTCAGGTAGTGAGCTAATCTTTTGCTTATGATCTGTAAGGTGAGATAATCAACGTAGGATATAACAGACTGCCTTTCTATAGATAGTTTTGTTAGATCTATAAAACTGGATAAGACAAAGTTTTATTTGCTTTGCCAGGGGTCGTGGAATGAAATCCAGATAGGTAATACACAAAGATGTACTATAAGAGGTAAGGCCGCCTATAAGGCGGCCTTACCTTATTTCACCTCTATCACTTGAAGATTAGCAGGTAAGACCATCTCTACTTAAATTTTATTAGTCATGCTTATATCTCTGTTACATCAGTGCTAAATATTATATAATTAGAGTAGTTATTTTTTCTAATAAATAAAACGTAAAATATATCCACCTTAACAGTGGGAGGTTCTTATGGAGGATTATGAGGTTATTAGTGGTCTGTTAAGAGATAAGCGTTCAGCCTTGGCTAGCAGGGTAGGGCGTATTGCCCAGGATGTGCGTCATGCGGCTGCGCCGCTTCCGGCCGACTCTGTAGAGCAGGTCTCGCAGAGGGCCAACGACGAGGTGCTCGATGGACTCAGCGAGGGCGCACGTGCCGAGATCAGTCAAATCAATGCAGCTCTGGATCGTATTGATAGAGGTGATTACGGAGTATGCAGGGAGTGTGGCGAAGAGATACGACTAAAACGCCTTGAGGCCGTGCCATATGCCGAGCGCTGTATCAATTGCGCCCGGTAGTTTTAATATGGTTGTGCCGCAGGGGGG
>CAZUFI010000111.1:4255-5565 GCA_964618745.1 uncultured Thermodesulfobacteriota bacterium
AGATATTAATTAGGTATCCACCGATAGATGCCAGTTGTGTTGTTGTTAATTCCCTCCCGTCCGAAGCGGTTTTAGGCCCGAAGCGGTTTAAAGCCCGAGGCGGTTTCTAGTTTTTTTCAATCACACTCTCAGTCAAAACAAACCTTAGCAAATCTGCCTTGATCGGCTCAACCATATTGAGTAGGCTAATTTAGGAGTATTATTATGTCATTTTCACCATCACAGACGGGCTTTGATGGCCTTGGCCTTCAGGCCGAACTACTTGCTGCCGTGGAGGCAGAGGGCTATACAATCCCAACCCCTATTCAGGCGCAGTCCATACCAGTGGTATTAGACGGTCGAGACGTCCTGGCAGGGGCACAGACAGGTACGGGAAAGACCGCTGCCTTTACCCTGCCTATATTGCAGTTACTGAATAGTCGCGCCGGTAAGTCGCGCGCTCCGCGCGCGCTTGTAGTAACACCTACGCGTGAGCTTGCCGCACAGATCGGCGAGAGCGTCGAGACCTATGGTAGGAATCTGCATCTGCGCTCTACCGTGATCTTCGGCGGTGTTGGTATCAACCCGCAGAAAGACCGCCTAAGGCGCGGCGTGGATATCCTAGTAGCCACGCCGGGTCGTTTGCTTGATCACGCAGGGCAGCGTACCGTTAATCTTTCGCAGATAGAGATCCTCGTGCTGGATGAGGCCGACCGCATGCTGGATATGGGTTTTATCCATGATATTAAGAGGATCATAAAGCTTTTGCCAGTAAAGCGTCAGAACCTGCTTTTTTCGGCAACGTATAATGATGAAATAAAGACCCTTGCAAGCGGGCTTTTAAATAACCCCGAGTTTATAGCCGTTGCTCGTGACAATGAGGCTACTGAGCTTGTCACTCAGGTCGTTCACCCTGTTGGCAAGGCGCGTAAACGTGAGCTGCTCACCCACCTTATTACTGAAGGCGATTGGAGTCAGGTCTTGGTCTTTAACCGTACAAAGCATGGCTCTAATAAATTAGTCAAGCAGCTAGAGACCGACGGGATAACGGCTACGGCAATTCATGGTAATAAGAGCCAGTCGGCTAGGACAAAGGCTCTGGCTGATTTTAAGAAGGGTAAGGTCAGGGTTTTAGTAGCAACCGATATCGCGGCTCGTGGCCTTGATATCGATAGGCTTCCGCATGTCGTTAATTACGATCTTCCAAATGTCCCGGAGGACTACGTCCATCGTATCGGGCGCACTGGTAGGGCCGGCTCAGAGGGGGCTGCGTTGTCCTTGGTCTCTGGTGAAGAGCGAGGCTTGCTGGCTGATATCAACAGGTTGCTTGG
>CAZUFI010000112.1:0-1540 GCA_964618745.1 uncultured Thermodesulfobacteriota bacterium
AAAGCGAGAAATCATTATCTAACTCTTTAAAGAAATCACCGCCCGCACCGATATCCCCAAAGGGCTTGGAGTCATCCCAGTTCAGTGAACTTCCACCATGGACGGTAGGCGGGCGCTCCCCGTGAGGTTGATGCGCATCACCGTTGAAAGCACCGTCTTTTCCGTGGCATTGTAAACAAAATTTAGAGATCTCACTTCTAGAACTAACACTACCTCTAAGCAGTATCATTGAGCCACCGGCATTGCCAGCAAGAGAAGTACTACCTTGACTATTGTGCATAGTATGGCAACCACCACATACAAGAGCACCAGCACCTTTATGCACTGCGTAGGCCTTCTTCTCAGCTACCAACAGCATCAAGCAAATTACTACAATGAGTAAAAAATATTTTTGCATCGCAATAAACCTCTCAGAATTGAGCTGAAAAACATCATTAGTATAACTGGTTATCACTAATCTTAAAACTACAGCATTAATATTATTTTAACATATATGCAACATACATATCAAGTTATTATATTAAAACATTATTAATGAAACCAGCAGTACCTTTTTATTTGGCTAGTCTGCGCCTGGTAAATAAAGAAATAAAAAAAGACAGCCCTGAAAATAGGGCGGCTTTTTATTAAAGATAATTAAATATTCTTACTTCTTTTTCTTCATCGCCTCGACCAGAATCTTTGCTACTTCCGGCCTTGAGAACTCTGGAGGCGGGGTCTTCCCTGCCCTTAGCATCTCCCTGACCTTTGTACCTGATAGAGATATATGGTCATCCGAGCCGTGCGGACATGTCTTATAAGAAGCCATAGAACCGCAGACCTTACAGAAGAAGGTATAGTCAAAAAAGAGCGGCGTAATACCGATTGCCGCAGGATCAAAGTTGTCAAAGATATAGTGAGCGTCGAATGTCCCGTAGTAATCGCCGACTCCTGCGTGATCTCTGCCAACGATAAAATGCGTACAGCCATAGTTCTTCCGAAGGATTGCATGGAAGACGGCCTCCTTCGGCCCTGCGTAACGCATAGCCGACGGATTAACTACCAGCATAGTCCTGTCTTTTGGATAGTAGTTCGCCATAAGTGCCTTGTAGCAATCCATGCGAATATCAGCAGGGATATCATCGGACTTTGTCTCACCAACAAGCGGATGGATCATAAGACCGTCTACCGCCTCAAGGGCGCACTTTTGAAGATACTCATGGGCGCGATGAATCGGGTTACGAGTCTGGAAACCAACGATGCGCTTCCAGCCTTTCTCAATAAAGATAGCACGAGTCTCGACAGGATCAAGCCTCTCTTCTTTAAAGTTATCATGGACAGGCCTCTTAAGGACGCTTATACGACCGCCAAGGAGGAACTCTCCCATCTCATAGACCTTTTTAACCCCTGGGTGTGCCTCGTCCTTTGTACCGTAGACCTTCTCGGCCTCTTTTGCCTTATCGTGTTTGTATATATCTTCCAGATGCAGAACACCGAGCAGATTACCGGCCTTTCCTATCAAGGAGATATCCTCACCGACCTTTAAGCTATCGGCCTGCTT
>CAZUFI010000112.1:1640-3628 GCA_964618745.1 uncultured Thermodesulfobacteriota bacterium
TAAAAAAGCCTCCTTATTTTTTCATCTTCTAATATTATTATTACCAAACCACTACAGAGCTAACAAATATCAGGGTCTGGCTTATCTGTATCACTGTTTATATGTATACCACATTCCTTTTTATCATCGACGCCATGCTGCCAACGCCACCGGCCAGACCTTGGCTGCTCGCCAGCAGCAAGCGGGGTCGAGCAGATAACGCACCCTATACTATCGTAGCCCTTCTTAAAAAGCTCATTAACCGGCAGCTCGTTATCAGCGATAAAGGCCTTAATTCTGTCCTGATCCCAATCAACAAGAGGGGCGAGCTTTAATATCTCTCTACTGCCTTCCTTAACTATCTCTGCCTTTTTTGCGTCCTTTCTAAAGCCGGACTGATCACGCCTGATCCCTGTTATCCAGAGATCCAGGCTCGCCAACGCGCGAAGATTTGGCTCTACCTTACGCACCTTGCAGCAGTACTCTTGCTTTGCCTTATCGGTAAAGAATAGATACTCGCCAAACCTCTTGACCATATCGGCTACCTTATCCGCGTCCGGCGTAAAACGCTCGATCTTGATACCGTAACGCTCTTCGACCCTCTTGATCATATCCAGGGTCTCGGGATGAAGCCTTCCGGTATCTACTGTAAAGACACGGAAGTTCTCGTGACGACGCTTTGCAAGCTCGAATATAACCGAGCCGGTAAGCTGAAAGCTCGTCCCTATCGCCGCACGTACGCCAAAGTTATCAAAGGCCCAGCCGATAAGTTCCTCGGCAGTCTTTTCGTTAAGCTCTTCGATAAGCGCATTATTTAACTCTATTACCTTCACAGTTCTACGTAACCCTCTGCCGCCAAGTATGCGATTATCTTACGAGTTGCATCCTCTACGCTAAGCTCGGAGGTATCTATAACAAGCTCGGCATTTTCCGGCTCTTCATAAGGCGCGGATATTCCTGTAAACTCCTTGATCTCACCTGCTCTGGCCTTCTTGTATAGACCCTTTACATCACGCTGCTCACAGACCTCTACAGGGCATTTGATATATACCTCTACAAACTCGCCTTCGCCAAGGAGAGAGCGAGCCTCATCTCTATCCGCCCTATATGGAGATATAAAGGCCGTAACCGTAATAAGGTTAGCATCGGTAAATAACTTTGCCACCTCTCCTATTCGCCTGATATTTTCGGTGCGGTCTTCCGGGGAAAACCCAAGGTTCTTATTAAGGCCGTGCCTGACGTTATCGCCGTCAAGGATATAGGCATGATGATTGTTTTCAATGAGAGCGTGCTCAAGCTCTACGGCTATCGTAGACTTACCCGAGCCCGAGAGCCCGGTCAACCAGATGGTTACTCCCTTCTGCCCCATCTTGGCCTTTCTATCTTCTTTGGAAATCTTGCCTGAATGCCACGTAATATTTGAACTCTTAGTCTGCGTCATCTCTGCTCCGTCTCTCTTATATTTTAATCTTTATCAGAATCATCTTCCGCCTCAAAGACCACGACCTCACACCGTGCCTGCTGCTCAAGCTCCGTACACATTGATCTGGAAAAATACTTTAAAAACCCAGAGACCTTGGAGGTCTTGCGCCTGACGACAACAGCCACCGAGGCCGCACGTTTTTCTATGACCTTCAGTGCCTCTTCTACGATATCACCATGGGCCGTTACGGCATCAAAATCAACACCCTGCTCCATGGCCTTTACCTGCACCCTGCCAATCTCCTCGTAACCACGCTGGCGATACTCCTTCATCACGGCCTCGGTAAGCTCCGTTGAGGGCTTATCCCCTATAAAACCAACATCAGTAAACCTGTCAAAGACCTCACTGGTTAGCTCACTGTCGATTATATATAGGGCGATAAGGCCCGTGCCTTCGCAACGGGCCTTATCGACCGCAAAATCAACGGCCTTATCCGAGGTGCGTGAAGTAGAGAGTATAAGTAGAACTTTATTCATATCTTATTTCCTTTACTGCAAGAGCTGTTACTGCGTAAAAGCGGCTACCG
>CAZUFI010000112.1:3728-5523 GCA_964618745.1 uncultured Thermodesulfobacteriota bacterium
GCTACCGCCCTCAGCCCTGCACACCGACCAGAGGCCAGTAAAAACGGGCAACGAGATTAAATACAATCCACGCGCATATGCTCATTATTATACCAATCTTTGCCATATCGCGTACAGAGATATAGTTAGATGCCACGATAATAGCATTGGCCGGCGTAGACATCGGCAGGCAGAAGGCAAGCCCAGCCGGTACTGCTATCGCGTACGCAACGACCGTCGGGTTCATACCAAAGCTGCTGGTCAGCCCTACCGCGACCGGCAGTAATATTGCGATAACAGCGGCATTGCTGATCCCAACGGTAAAGAGCAGGGTCAGGAAAGAGAAGAAAGCAACCGCTGCCCAAGGGGTCGTTATCCAGCCGCCAATGGCTCTATCTGCCAGCCAGTATGCCGCCCCGCTCTGCTCCAGAGCCGTACCAAGGATTATCGCCCCTCCGTACATGAGGATAATACCCCAGTTGACGTACTCTTCAATATCCTTCCACCGAACGAGCTTAAAGATAAATAACACAACGACAGAGAAGAGCGCAATAGTCGCAAGCCCCCTTGAATGCCCCCATATAATCCATGCAAAGACCGTTAAAATAAGAACCGTACCAACGGCATACTCGTTATATGTAACCTTGCCCATTGCATGTATACGCCTCTCAAGCACTGCATGGGCCTTTGCAACACTCGTGATCTCACACTTAAAAGAACGGGTAAGTACAAAGTAACCGATAGCGAGCATAATCACGGCTATCGGCATAACAGCAACGCTATACTCGAAAAACCCTATCGTCGCCCCTGTCGTCTCCTTTAGGATTCCAACGGCAAGGGGCACACGCGCCCCACCAAGGAAGGTCGCTATACCGCCGATTATGCAACCCCATGCAAGCGAGAGAAAGAGAAGCTTTCCGTAGCCGGATTTACCTGGCCTCAGGTTCAACCCCTTTGCGATCTCAAATACTATCGGAAAGAGCATCGCTGCCACGGCATGCTCCGACATAAAGCACGAAAGTATAGCCGAAAGCAGATAAATACGCAGAAGCAGGGCCTTTGGCGAGTTACCGCTGCGCTCCATAATAGCCAGAGCTATGCGGTTAGATAGCCCCGAATGCATTACAGCACCGGCGAGAATAAAAGCACCGAGGATAAAGAAGACGGCCTCGTTACCGAACAGACCGTATACTACATCCCTTGGCATAACACCCAGTAGCGGCACCAGCACTATCGCAAAGATACTTGTTACTGCAAGAGGAATTATATTGGAGACCCAGAAGACCAGGCACAGGAGAAAGATCGCAATAGCGTTCTTTCCCTCCGGCGTAAGCCCTTCTGGCAAAGGCATCCATACGACATACAAAAAGGCCGCAAAGATGGCAACAAAAAAGAATGTCCTCAGCCCCTTTAGAGCGAGAAGCAGCCAGATCGGCCTTCTATCTATCTTAATACCCAAAGGAATCTCTCTCTTTTAATTCTTCGAGGAGTCCACCAGGCCTTTTGAATTCTTGACCCTTAGTTTCCTCCTAAGTGTTGATAGGCCCCAGGCCGTCTTGGCCCCAAGCTTTGTCTTATAAAACTGCTCATAAAGAGACGTCAGTCCCTTGCTCTCCTCACCGATAAGGGCACGGCCCTCGCTCGGCGTAGTGACGACACTTATATCGCGCACCCAGAGCATATTAATCTCATTTTCTTTAACGGCCTTATATAAGTGACGATAGACCGGTATTATTATCTCGGCTGTTAAGGGCTCAATCCTTAGCGCACGCCCGGGTTGCGGCCTGTAAATCGGCAGGATCGGTACGACCCCCAT
>CAZUFI010000113.1:0-1533 GCA_964618745.1 uncultured Thermodesulfobacteriota bacterium
CCTTGATGGGAGGGGACTTTAAAGGGGAGGGTGAATCTATGGAACTAAAATTCTGCACCGTCTCAGACGGCTTCTAAGGCTTTGGCTGTAAGCATGCAAAGGCCGAGAAGGCAACGAGTGCCGGTAAGAGCTGCATGACCTTTAACTCGGTCTACTGTAAAAAACTCAAAAAGCGCATTTCAAAGGGGACTATCTGTCCTGTAGGTAAAGAAAAGGCCAAACCTTTGAAGCCCTGACCCCTTTGAGTGCAAAGCACTAAGGCACAGAATCACCGCATCAGCCAAGAGCTGCCATTATCTTTTCCCCTGGTATTTCTAACCACCACCAAAAACTCCAAATACAGGTAATAATAGTTGCATTAGTGTTACTTGTTATGTTAACCTCTGCTTATCTGAATCGCTATATAAATATACATACATCATTGATATAAAAAGGGTTTTGTAGGAGTGCCTTTAGTTCTCGCTCTAACTGTGGATCTTTCTTGCTCCTTGCTCCTCTTAGGCGGCTGCATGTTCTACTTCCTTTTTAGCGTCGTCCACATCCTGGGAAAATATATTAAATAAGAGGCCTGACACAGGCCTCTCTATCGCTGTTTATTCCTGCGGATATTTAGTACCGCGCATTATATAGTCTTATTTCACAATAAACCAGAAGGAGAAGGATATGGCCAAAAAAGGTGAGAAGAAGGGTGCTAAGAAAGGCAGCTGCGAGTTTGGTGAGGAGTATCAATCTGATAAGCTGGGTACTGCGTTTATCGACGGGGAGACCTTTTACTCTAAAGAAGTCCAGTACGCAGAGGTTGATGGTTACGCGATCTTTGAAGGCGATATCGTCTTAGGTACTGTTGAAGAAGTCGAGCGAAGCACAGAGCTTCGTCGTGCCGAGATACGCGGGGAGATCGCAGCAGGTGTGATGGTTCTGTCCAGTCGCAGATGGCCCAACTGCATTATTCCCTATACTATCGATGGCGCACTTAACAATCAGGCCCGTGTAACCGATGCGATAGCGCACTGGGAGGCCAATACAAGGGTTCGTTTTGTCCTGCGCACCGCTGCGAATCAGGCGATGTACCCTGACTATGTGGACTTCAGGCCAGGTGGCGGTTGCAGGGCGCATGTAGGTCGTATTGGCGGCTATCAGTTTGTTGAACTTGGCTCCAGCTGTTCTACCGGTAATACCATCCATGAGATCGGTCATACCGTGGGCCTCTGGCACGAGCAGAGCCGCGAAGACCGTAATGCCTTTGTAACTATCAACTGGGCAAAGATCATACCGGGTCGCGAGGGTAACTTTAGCCAGCATATAGCGGACGGAGACGATGTCGGGGTCTATGACTACGGCTCGATCATGCATTATCCGCGAGTGGCTTTTTCTACAGATGGAAGCGAGACTATAACGCCGACGAATCCGGCTGCTGTAATCGGGCAACGTAACGGGCTGAGCGCAGGCGATATAGCGGCCGCAAATAGTATGTGTCCAAGGCCGATATGTCCGCCCGGACCTGTAACTTTACGCTGTCCTCCTTCGCCGAGG
>CAZUFI010000113.1:1633-3833 GCA_964618745.1 uncultured Thermodesulfobacteriota bacterium
CCGGCACCGAGAAGGTTCTGCCCTCCCGCGCCGAGAAGGTTATGTCCTCCGGCACCGAGAAGGTTATGTCCTCCCGCGCCGAGGTTAGTAGCATGTCCACCTGCGCCGAGGATGGTAGCATGTCCACCGGCACCAAGGATTGCTTGTCCACCTGCGCCGAGAAGGTTCTGTCCTCCGGCACCGAGGGTCGCTTGTCCACCTTCGCCGAGGAGAATATGTCCTCCAGCACCACGGATTGCGTGCCCACCGGCACCGAGGGTCTCGTGTCCTCCCGCGCCAAGGCCGCTTTGTCCTCCGGCGCCGACAGGATGCTGGGCAGGTCCTTATCTGCGCCCAGGCAGGCCCGGGCGTTTTGTGAACCCTGGAAGGTTTACCTTCAGAGACGCTGACTATGATTACTACGAGGACTATGGCTATGAAGATGGCTACGAAGGTGGTTACGATTCGTATGGTGGTGATGAGTCCTATAACTATGAAGGAAATTGTAGCTGTAGTTGTGGTTGTTGTAGCGAAGGGGGAGAGAATTATGGTCAGGACTATGGCAGTCAAGATCCTAATGCTGACTGGACCTCCAGCGAGTATGAAGATCCGTATGATGACTGCGGTTGTGACGGGGGCAGCGATGATGGTGATTTTGACCCTAGCTGTGAGGGTTAGAGGCTAGGCCTTAGGCACTTGGCGGCTGAATGTTGGCCGCCAAGTGCCACTAATATGGACTTGGTTTTTCCGTCGTGTTATCTTTTAAGGGTTACGTCTCTTTGATCTATGTTGGGGCGTGACCCTTTTTTTAATTCTTAGATATTGTTCAACAGGAGGTTCTTTTGAGTTATCCGTATTTTCCATTTAGGCTTGATTCTGGAGGAGGTAAAGATCAAAAGGTCTTGTCTCCTTATGACGGAGATAATATAAAGGTAAATAGCTCTGCCGCCGCCCTTTTAAGGCTTTGCGATGGAAGCAGATCAATCGATGAGATAGTAGCCCTGCTCTGCGCTAAATTTAATTCCTCTGAGTCTGATACCAGAGGGCTTGCAGAGGGCTTTATCGATAAGTTCGCAGAACGAGGAATCGTATGGGTCAAAAATGAAAAGATGCGCTGGTTTGATGCCCCTGCCCCTGAATCTGTCTTCTGGGAGATAACCTCAGAGTGCAACCTTAAGTGTCTGCATTGTGTCGTCTCTGCCGATAAAAAAGATGGCGATGAGTTATCGACCAGCGATGCTCTCTCTCTTATAAGTCAGTGGCAGGCAATGGGGGTTCGTGATATTACCTTCAGTGGCGGTGAGCCTCTGATGCGCGCGGATTTCTTTCGGCTCGCGCGTGCAACGAAAAAGCATGGAATGACAATCGGGCTGGCAACAAACGGGCTTTGCGTAACCCCTGCTATCGCAGCGGAGCTTAGAAAACTTGAGGCCGGTATTCAGGTAAGCCTCGATGGTTCTACGGCAGAGATATACGGCGGCTTCAGGGGCAATAAACAGGCCTTTTCGCAGGCTCTTAATGGGATTGATCATCTGGTCGCGGCAGGTAATGAAGTGACGGTCGGCATGGTTATCTCTAAAAACAATCTGGAAGATATCTCTTCGATGCTGGATCTTCTGGAGGCGCATGGCGTAAAGTATTTTCGTCTGATACCGTTTATACCTTTTGGTCGAGGCGAGGCAAATAGCGAGCTGGAACTCAGTCCCTCGCAGGTGAAAGAGGTCTCGGCCTATCTAATTGAAGAGCGTAAGAGTAGATCCGTAGAGATTATGCAGCTGGAGTTTGAGCCTACCTTCAGTGCTGCTCCTGCGGGTAAGGTTGATGCGTCTACGCCTGTAGAGTGCGGTGGCGCGCTGCATTACTGCACGGTTACACCGAAGGGTGAGGTCTTGCCGTGCCATTATTTTGAGGGTGTGGTTGCAGAGAATGTCAAGGATAAGTCCTTTAGTCAGATCTGGAAGGGGTCGAGGTTTCTGAATTATTTTCGTAGTATAAAAATCGGTGATATTAAAGGCTACTGCGGCGAGTGTGAGTGGCTACCTGTATGCAGGAGCGGCTGTAAGGCGGCGAACTTCAGCAGGCGGAAGCTCTTTGATTCAAATGTACATTGCTGGGTAGTTACGGAGAATGCATAGATCGTAGCCGGCATGTGATCGAAAGCCAGGGTGTGTCTTATGAAGGTAGAGGTAAAGGTAATATTACGTGCTCAGGTTATGCTGCC
>CAZUFI010000113.1:3933-5488 GCA_964618745.1 uncultured Thermodesulfobacteriota bacterium
TTTAATACCAAAGGCCCTTCTACAGAGTAGAAGGGCCTTTGGTATTTCAGAAAAGTTTTTATTTTCTTTACTTTCTAATTCCTTCTATTGAAAACTCCAGATGGACTATCGTCGAGGCCGGCCCCAGGTCATAGGTGATTCCGTAGTCGCGAAGTTTTAAGGTGGTGTGGCCGCGAAAGCCCCGCCTGTATCCGCCCCACGGGTCTTTGCCACTACCGATCTCTTCCGCTCTGATGGTGACGTCTTTGGTTATTCCGTGCAATGTAAATTTACCTTTTATTATAAGTGCGCCTTTGCCGCCGTGGCGTGTTATAGAGGTGCTTACAAAGCTTGACTCTGGGAACTTCTTTACATTGAAGAAGTCTTTGCCCCGGATATGTTTGTCTCTTTCGGCGTGGTTTGTATCGACGGAGGCCGGGTCTATCCGTACCTCGATCTTTGAGTTTGCAGGGTTAGCTGTATCAAAGTCGAACTCGCCCTGGAATTTATTGAAACGTCCGTGCAGCCAGCTATAGCCAAGATGAGAGATCCTGAAGTTTATAAATGCATGGGCCTTTTTAGTATCTATAACGTAGTGCTCTACCGTTGTTTTTCCCTTGGCAAAGGCCTCTTGCGGGGTTAAGGTCGCAAGGCAGGTTGCCAGCAAGAAGCCTGCCAATAAAATAAATATCGCTGTATATTTTTTCTTCATAGATCCTCCGTTTATATTCTTAACGTCATGAATCTTATTTGATTCCCAGTATATTTCTAAGGGTAGAGTCTTTATCCCGAAAGTGGTGCTTAAGGGCCGCAGCTACGTGCAGGGCCGTGAGTAAGATCAGTATTATAGAGGCCCTGTAGTGAATAACGCCAGCGGTGTCTTCTTGATGGTCTATCCCCGATATTATAGCAGGAACCTCCAGCCAGTTGAAGAGATCGATAGAGCTTCCGTCTGCCGTTGGAATGAGGTAGCCGTTTAGCGCGATGATAAAGAGCAGGACATAAAAAGCCGTATGCACTATACGCGCAGTAACGCACTCCCATAGAGGGCCTTCTAAGGTTGGCTTCGGGTTGATACGCCGCCAGATGGTGCGGACCACGAGCAAGATAAATAGGATGATACCGAAGCTCTTGTGCAGGTGCGGCCCGGTAGTGTACCAGGGGTCAATATATGGCAGCCCCCTCATATAGACGCCCAGGATAAATAGAGCGATAATAAGCACGGCCATTACCCAGTGCAGGGCTATGGATACAGCACCGTATCTTTCTTTGGTGTTTTTAAGGCCAAGCGGCATTTTCTGCCTCCTCTTTGTCGTCAGATATACTTTCTTAATTGTACTTTTATGGCCTTGATTGTCAAGAGGTGGTTTTAGGCGGATTGTGTGCGGTATCTTTAAAATTCTCTGGCAGTAAAAAAGAAGCATGCAAAAAAAAGGCCCGGCTAATTAGCCGGGCCTTTAGTTAAGTGGTATAGAAGAAATTATTTAGCTTTACGTCTTCTCCTGTAGAGAACGAGCCCTGCGGCTCCAATACCAAGCAGGATAAATGTGGAAGGTTCAGGCACCGGCGTGTGGTA
>CAZUFI010000114.1:0-5383 GCA_964618745.1 uncultured Thermodesulfobacteriota bacterium
TTTTGCAGGACAACCCTTTAGGCCGTCTAAGACGGGTTACAGTTTATCCTTTCATTGAATAAATGCTTCTAATATGGTATAAAATTTGGCTTCACCGTAGTATTTGTGCAGCTTTGATATTGTCGGCTTTAAGGAGCATTGTTGATGGATCTACTGAAGATTTCCGATTTTACCGCATCTGAAATAGCCGAGCTAATAACGAGCGGGATACGTACCAAAGACCGCTTAAAGCGTGGTATTCCGTATACCCCGCTTGAGGGTAAGGTGCTGGGAATGATCTTTGAGAAGCCCTCGACACGTACGCGCGTATCTTTTGAGAGTGCTATGTATCAGTTGGGTGGGCATACGATCTTCCTGAGTTCGACGGCGACCCAGATCGGGCGCGGAGAGCCGATTAAGGATACGGCGCGTGTCATGTCCGGCTACGTAGACGGCGTGATGATAAGGACCTTTGGCCACGAGACAATCGAAGAATTCGCAGAGTACTCAAGCGTGCCGATTATAAATGGCCTTACTGATATGCATCATCCTTGTCAGGTGCTTGCCGATCTAATGACGATAACCGAGCGTAAGGGCGGGCTGGCTGGGTTGAAGGTCGCCTGGATCGGGGATGGTAATAATATGGCTAATTCATGGATCGAGGCCGCTGCGATTCTCGGCTTTGAGTTGTCTGTTGCGTGCCCGGACGGGTATTGCCCGGATGAAGATGTTCTGGCCTGGGCCATGGAGAAGGGCGCTGATGTAAAGATCGGCGTTAGTGTTACGGATGCGGCTAAGGGGGCTGATGTCCTGAATACCGATGTCTGGGCGAGCATGGGTCAGGAGGAAGAACGCGCCGAACGCGTAAAGGTCTTTGCCGGTTATCAGATAAATGCAGATACCCTGAAGTTGGCTAAAAAAGACGCTATGGTGCTGCATTGCCTACCGGCACACAGGGGTGAGGAGATAACCGACGAGGCCATAGAGGGGGCGCATTCAGCGGTCTGGCAACAGGCCGAGAATAGATTGCATGTGCAGAAGGCGGTTCTTGAGCGTCTTTTAAAATAATTAGTAGTTTTTAACGGGTCTTCATCTCGCTGTCTTGATAGGCTTTGTCTCAGATTTACCCAAGCGGCAGGGGTGATTTAAAAGATTATAAAAAGGAAGGATAAGATATGACTGAAGAAGTTAAAAAAGTAGTTCTAGCGTACTCCGGCGGTCTTGATACCTCGATAATAATAAACTGGCTTAAAGAGACCTACGGCTGTGAGGTCGTGGCCTTTATTGCCGATGTTGGCCAGGGCGACGAGGTAAAGCCGATAAAGAAGAAGGCCATCAAGAGTGGCGCGGTAAAGGCCGTTGTAAAGGACCTTAGAGAAGAATTCGCGCGAGACTTTGTCTTTCCGATGCTTAGGGCCAGTGCTGTATATGAGGGGACTTACCTGCTGGGTACTGCCATTGCAAGGCCGCTTATAGCAAAGGCCCATATGGAGGTAGTCGCGGATACAGGGGCCGATGCGGTCTCTCACGGAGCAACCGGCAAGGGTAACGATCAGGTTCGTTTCGAGCTTGCCTACTATGCAATCGATCCGCATATCTCGGTCATCGCACCGTGGCGGATCTGGGATCTTAAGGGCAGGAAGGATCTGCTGAAGTACGCAAAGAAGCACGGCATTGATGTTACGGCCAGCAGAAAGAAACCATACAGTATCGACCGTAATCTTTTTCATATAAGTTTTGAGGGCGGCTCTATTGAGGATCTGGAGAAAGAGCCTCCGGCAGCGACCTATGTAATGAGCGTGCCTCCTGAGCGTGCCCCGAACAGGGCGACCTTTATTGATATTGACTTTGTAGCGGGCGACCCCGTAGCTATAGACGGTAAGAAAATTAGTCCTGGTAAACTTATAGAAAAGCTAAATGATATTGGTGGCAGGAATGCAATCGGACGTGCCGATTGCGTGGAGAGCCGTATAACAGGGATGAAGTCTCGTGGCATCTATGAGACACCCGGCGGTACTATTCTGCATGTAGGGCGTCGCGCGATAGAGTCGATAGCAATGGATAGAGAGGTGATGGACCTGCGTGATAGCCTTATTAGCCGTTACGCAAAGCTTGTCTATTATGGGTATTGGTATGCACCAGAGCGTGAAGCCCTGCAAAAGCTCGTCGATGAGGCGACCCGCTGCGTAACAGGCACGGTCAGGCTAAAACTTTATAAGGGGAATATTATTATTATCTCCAGAAAGTCGGATAGCTCGCTTTATCATCCTGATTTTGTGACCTTTGAGGAAGACACCGTATACGACCAGCGTGATGCTGGCGGCTTTATAAAGATAAATGCCCTCAGGCTTAAACTAAAGGCCATGATGGAGCAGAAGAGGAGATAAATATGAAGGTAGTAAGGTTTTCAGTAGATGATAAAATCTATTCGGGTGTGCTTGGTAAAGACCCCGGTGATAGTGAAAAAGAGGTAGTAACCGCCCTTGCCGCAGGCGCAGATATTATGGGCAGGCCTCAGTATAATGAAGAACTGGAAATGACCACAGGCGAAGAGAGTTGGCCGCTTGGCGAGGTAAGGTTGTTGGCCCCGGTCATCCCGTCTAAGATAATTGGGATAGGGCTGAACTACGCCGCGCATGCCGCTGAGTTCAGTAAAGACGCACCGCAGGAGACTCCGCTGATCTTCATGAAGCCTTCGACGGCTGTGATCGGCCCTGAGGACGATATCGTCCTGCCTGATCATATGTCGCATAGGGTTGATTACGAAGGAGAGCTGGGGGTAGTGATAGGGAAGCGTACAAAGAATGCCAATGTTAGAGAGGCCAAGAATAATATCTTTGGCTATACTTGCATAAACGACGTTACCGCGCGTGACTTGCAGGGTAAGGACAAACTCTTTACCCGTGCAAAGGGCTTTGATACCTTCGCGCCGATAGGGCCGTGGATCGAGACCTCTGCCGAGTATGATTTTGAGCCGACAAAGACCCGGATACAGACTTTTTTAAATGGCGAGAGGCGTCAAGACGCAACAGCGCTGAATATGATGTTTGATATCCATGAGTTGATAAGTTTTATCTCAAGTGTCATGACCCTGTTGCCGGGAGATCTTATCGCAACAGGGACGCCGGCCGGGGTTTCGCCGATGAAGGCAGGCGATAGAGTTGAGGTAAGAATAGATGGTATAGGAAGTCTCTGGAACAACGTAGTTGCAGGCCCTGAAGGGTTGACGGTTTCATTTAAAAAATAAAATATAGTACAAACACTCAGGAGGATTTTCAAGGTATGTCAGGGGAGTTTATTCAGGATATATTCGCCGATAGGATCGGTGGTTCGGGTTTTGGTAAAGATACAAAGATCTATAAATTTGAAAAGATAAAGAGGGCCAAGGCCGAGGCCAAAAAGACCAGGCCTGGCGTAGAGCTTCTGGACTTTGGCGTTGGCGAGCCCGATGATATGGCAAGCCCGATGGTCGTAGAGGCCCTTAAGATCGAGTGCGCAAAGCATGAGAACAGGGGCTATGCCGACAACGGCATAGCAGAGTTTAAAGAGGCAGCAGCTACATATATGAAGGAGGTCTTTGGTGTTGATGGTATCAACGCTGAAAAAGAGATCGTCCATTCTATTGGTTCAAAGTGCGCTCTGGCTATGATGCCAGAGGCCTTTATAAATCCTGGTGATGTAACGCTGATGACCGCTCCGGGTTATCCGGTGATGGCTACACATACCGATTGGAACGGCGGACGCACTGTAAAGCTGCCGCTTTTGGAAGAAAACGGCTTTTTGCCGGATCTTTCTTCCATAAGTGCTAAGGACAGAAAGGCCGCAAAGCTCTTATATCTGAATTATCCGAATAACCCTACCGGTGCAACGGCTACGCGTGAGTTCTTTGAAGAGGTAGTTGCCTTTGCAAAGGAAAATAATATAGTCGTCGTGCAGGACGCTGCGTACGCGGCCCTGACCGTTGGCTCCGAGCCGATGAGTTTCTTATCTATCGAGGGCGCGAAGGATGTTGGCGTAGAGATCCATTCTTGTTCAAAGGCATATAATATGACCGGCTGGAGGCTTGCCTTTCTGGTCGGTAATGAACTGATAATAAGTGCATTTGCAAATGTTAAAGATAACTTTGATTCAGGCCAGTTTATAGCTATTCAGAAGGCAGGTGTCTATGCCCTTGATCATCCCGAGATTACCGAGAAGATAAGGGATAAGTACAAAAGGCGTCTGTCCCTGATGGTAGAGGCCTTAAATGATGCAGGTTTTAGCGCGCGGATGCCGGGCGGGTCTTTTTATCTTTACGTAGCCGCACCGAAGTCAGCCGGCAAGAACGTCGAGTTTGGCTCGGCAGAGGACGCCTCGGAGTACCTGATCAAAGAGGCCTTGATCTCTACAGTGCCTTGGGACGATGCCGGCAGTTATCTGAGGTTTTCGGCGACCTTCAGCGCAAAGGGCGAGGCCGACGAGAGGCGTGTTATCGAAGAGGCCGGGCGTAGGCTTAAGGAGTTAAGATTGAACTTTTAGATTGATATCTAAATAGGGGCTAAGGGGCAAGCGCGGTAGAGACGATGTTTAAGATAATAATATCGATTGGTTCTAATATGGGTGAGCGCACGGATAATTGCCGTCGAGCTATAGAGGCACTTGCCGCGCTCGATGGTGTAAGTGTTTTAAAAGAAAGTTTTTTTTACGAGACATTACCCTGGGGTAAGACCAATCAGCAGGACTTTATCAACTGTGCCGTGCTGGTCGAGTCAGATATCGCCCCTCTGAATTTGCTTGAGAAACTCAAGGAAATAGAGTTTAATATAGGTAGAAACCACGAGGAAAGATGGGGCCCCAGGTTGATAGATCTCGATTTGGTGATCTACGCAGATGTAGTGATGGATAACGAGACCCTCACACTGCCCCATAAGTATGCGCATGAAAGGGCTTTTGTGATGATTCCGGCGGCTGAGGTCGCGCCGGAGATGATCCATCCGCTTCTTGGCAAGAGTGTGCGCAAGCTCGCTGAGGGCCTGGCTGATAAAGGCGAGGTCAGGAGGATAGAGTAATGGTAAAGTTAATAGTTTTAATTGTTTTAGGTTTTGTGGCCTATGTCCTGATCAAAAGGAATATCTCGTCAGGCAAGAAAGAGCGCGCTGAGAAGCGTACGCAGTCTGCCGCATATAACCAGCGTGCAACAATGCCTACCGGCGGTGAAGGCGAAGGGACAGTCATAGAAGAAGAGCCCAGAGAGCAGGACGAGACGGTCTTTGATACAATATGCATGAGCTATATCCCAATAGAGACCGCGATAGGCGCAAAGGTCGGCAAGACGACCCATTATTTCTGTAGCGAGTTCTGTAGACGTACCTATGTTAATACGCACGTAAACGCACCGTATTAGTAGGGGCAAGCGGCGGGTAGG
>CAZUFI010000115.1:0-3600 GCA_964618745.1 uncultured Thermodesulfobacteriota bacterium
ACGCAAGTCCTCTTCCAACTATATCCATCTTTTTCATTTCTATTAGAGGCGTTACTATCTTAATAAAGGTCTCGGGGCGTGTCCCTACCGATACTGCCTTTTCATAGGACTCGAAAAAAGACCTTCGGCAATCGGGATAGCCGGAGCTATCTTCTTCCACTGCTCCTATATAGACCTGCTCGGCCCCAAGGACCTCGGCCCACGCCACCCCTGCACCCAGAAGCTGCGCATTTCTAAAGGGAACGTAAGTCGATGGAACACCCTCTCTGGACAGATCTCCCTTTGGAATATCTTCCGTAGAGCTTGTCAGGGTAGAGCCTCCAATCTCCTTCATATAGCGCATATCAGCTACCAGTCGCTTATCTGCGCTATAGTAATCAGCGATAGCATTAAAGGCAGCGAGCTCGCGATGCTCTGTCTTCTGACCGTAATTTACGTGCAGCAGCGCGACCTCTCCGATAGTCGCGGCTATCGAGGTAGTCACGGCACTATCAAGGCCGCCGCTTACCAGTACTACAGATAAATTCCCCATATTCTTATATTTAAACACAAGGAGGTGGCAGGCTCAACATCTTTATAGTTAAGAATGATTCAAAGATGGACCATTGTTCGATTAAGATCAAGATCTACCGCCAAAGACCTTCCTTATTACAAGTTCAGTAATTTCATTGAGGTCGCCATCGGTATTTATCCGTATGCAATCCCCTTCTATAGGCTCAAAACTCTTTTTCATCTCCTTATAGGTCTCGTAGGTCGCATCTGATAATGAATTCTTTTCCGTCAACCTCTTTGCCATTCGTGCCTTTACACTCTCATCACTGGCGACGCATTCAATAACAAAACATAGGGCTTTATTATTCTCTGCGACCGCACGCGCGTGCTGGAGGTATTTCTTCTTAGAGAAGGTCGCGTCAAGGATCACAGAACGACCAAGCCGCAACCATTCTGCGGCCTCTTTGAATACGGCCTCATAGACCTTTGCAACCGAGTCTTCAGTATAGATATCTTTACCAAACTCACCGCGACGGTGCTCGCCTTCCGCGATATTAAAGATCTTACGTCTGACAGCGTCGGTCGATATGACCTTCATACTCCCAGCACCCTTGATTGCCGTGACAAGCGTACTCTTACCTGTTGCGGTCAGCCCTGAGACGATAACAAGGACCGGCCTGAAGCCGCCCTTTGCGTAAAGCTCTGCGATATGGAAGTGCCCTATCGCATCACCGATAGCAGTACGCCTCTCTTCTTCATCTATATCAGCCCCGCCGGATTTCAGGCTTGCTACCTTACCCCTTACCACGGCACGATAACACTTATAGAGATTCCATAGCTCTACAGGGGCTACGTCACCAGAGGCTTTTTTATATTCATCTTCAAAGACCTCTGCAAGGTCTCCTCTACCCAAATACTCCAGATCCATCGACAAAAACCCCGCATCAGCGACGATATCACAGAGCCGTAGACGCTCGCTAAACTCAATACAGTCAAAGATCGAGATAGAATCTGCAACTACAACATGATCCACATGGATATCGCCGTGGCAATCCCTTATAAAACCGCCACTTACTCTGGCCTCCAGAAGCTCTCTATTATTAGCAATGAAACTTGCTGAAAATTCGCGTAGCTCGGTCACACGCCGCCTGGATATAGTCGCCTCCGAGCCGTCTCCTACAAAGGCCTCAATCCGGGTAAAGTTATCCATAATATTATGGACGATAGTATCTACCTGATCTTTATCACAGGTGGAACTGGGCCGGATAGTCGCTGGCTGTATAACCTTGGCCTTCTTATGGAATGCTGCAATCGCTTGTGCCACGCGCCGCAGAGTATCTTGAGAGGCACGACCCTGCCTGATCATCTCATCCAGGATAGTACCTGCCTCGATACGCCGCATTTTAACGGCATAGTCAGCTATTACTTGGCTATCTTCGGCGGCCCCTGTGCGCTTAAAGTCATCTGTTTTGTCGATAAAATCATCCCCGACCTTAAAGACCTCACCATCGCCATCGCCGACCTTAAAGATAGGTACGACACCAAGATAGACATCAGGGGCCAGCCGTGAATTCAGCCGAACCTCTTCGAGGCAGAAGAACCTTCGTTTATCTAAGGTAGTAAAGTCTAAAAAACCGAAATCAACGGGCTTCTTTACCTTATAGACAAACTCGGGCGTGAGAAATACATTGGATATATGAGTCTGCACGAGACTTATCGTGCCGGGCCTATCAGAGTAGGCCGAACTACAGAGTAGAGCATCTACCAGAGGGCTATGCACCATCGCCGCCTCCTTTTATCTCTATTAACGGACTATTGCGCAAAATATGCAGTTCAGGAAGCTCACGGTAGCGTTCTTTAAAGTCCATGCCATAGCCAACGACAAAACCATCTTCAATACGGCGGCCAACAAAATCTACGGAAGACTCCTTCTCAGATATACTACTATGGTCAGCAGCCCTGCGCAGCAGCAAGGCACATACCTTTATATCCGCCGGGCCCTCCCTCATCAGCCTCTCTCTAACGGCCTTAAGCGTTAGCCCCCTATCCACTATATCCTCTACAATCAAGACCTCTCTGTCCTTAATACCTGCGGTTATATCCATAAGTATAGAGACCTCCTCTGCCGGCGTATCTCGCATTCCATAGGAAGCAACCCTCATAAAATCAAGCTCTACGGGCATGGCCATAGCCCTTATGAGGTCGGCTGTAAATACAAAGGCCCCGTTAAGTATAGAGATAACAACAGGCGGCTTACCTTTACCGGCTGCAAGACTCGCCCGCTCCAATGAGCCGCCTTCCCCTTCCGGGTAATAGAAAGATCGAAGCTGCTTTGCCAGCCGAGCCACAATCTTTGATATTTCCGCACCAGTTAAGAATATTTCCAGTTTATCTTCCATAAAACCCCTTTTTTATCCGTAAACTTAAGCATATATTCAGCATAGAGATCTGTCAAGATCGAAAGAAAATATAGCAGTAGCACGATAATCTACGAATAAAAAAATAAACCATAGAATACATCTGCTTCACCTTGAATTAAGCCGATTCTTTTGTTAAAGTTATAGGAGTAATAGGCCGACCTATATATAGATACGAAGAAGCAAAATCCGCTAAAATCCGCCGTACAAAACAGGGTTGCCACCCGGACAAGGCATAGCCCAGAGAGGCCCTTAAGTTGATAGTTCAATGCAATAAATGTTTGACTAAATTCAAAATTGATGACGAAAAGATAAAGGGTAAGATCGTAAGAATCAGATGCGCCCGCTGTCACCAGCCATTCACCGTCCAAGGGGAAGAGCTGGAAGAGACAAAAGAATCCACCGACGAAGGGCACGAGGCCGTGACCGCGGCCTTAAATACAATCGGTCAAAACACTAAAGCACCCCAAAAAGGCGGCACAGCTGAAAACAACCCTGCCTCACCTTCTTTAGAGACCCGACCAGGTCACAAAGACCTATCGTCTAGCGACGAAGCAAACGGGCTCGATAAAAACATAGCGGCAGGCAAACCACAGGAAGACTTCTCTACCGCAGGGGCGTCTGACCTTAGTATTGGCGCACCACTTGACGAAACCCATTCAAGTGCAGACCCTTCGGGTGCAACCCCTTC
>CAZUFI010000115.1:3700-5312 GCA_964618745.1 uncultured Thermodesulfobacteriota bacterium
GCAAAGAAGCTGCCATAGGACTTAACTCTGATGCCGTCTCGGTAGACGGAGAAGACGGAGAAGAGTACGAAGGACAGGAGCAGCCAGAGACGGATACCGCTCCGTCCGACGACCTTGACCTGGACTTTAGCGAAGATGCTAGTGACGATGAAGACGAGTTCATCCCAGACAACGCACCCCCTGAAGAGATAATAGAAGACAATAATAATGAAGATGGGCTGGATCTCGGGATAAGTACAGGTGTAGTCATAGATCCAGAGCCAGATCAAGACAGCAAAGATAGCTCTTCTGAGTCTTCCATTGAAGATACACTGGAAGAAAGCGGCTTTGGCTTTTCACTGGACGAGCCTCAAGACGATACAGAGACGGACTTTACCAAAGATATAGACGAATTCCCAAAGACAGCAGAGAGTGAAGAGACAGAGTTCAATACAGAGCTTCCTGACCTTAGCTCAGGGTTTGACTCGGAGCTGGACTCTGCACTGAAGGAAGAACTCGCAGATAAAATCCCTTCTAAAAGAGACAGCGCAGAAGACTTAGGCATAGAAGACCTGACCGATGAGAGCTCGAATGAAGACGCCCTGCCAGAAAAGATACAGCCAGAAGAAATACAGAAAGACGCAGATAGCGAGCCGGGCTATTCGCCAGAGACCTCAGAAACAAACACCACTGACGATAATAAAGACGAATTCAACCTTACCGAAGAAGACGAGACTGCTGACTCGACAGATGACGAGTTCGCAGTAATAACAGAGCCTACGCCCGATGAAGACAACAAAGACGATAACGATGAGGTCTTCAAAGGCTTTGCCGATGACCTGGAAGAAGACGCGGCCTGCAATACTTATGAGGCAGGCCCCGCCAACGAGTCGCAGGAGAAAGCACCTAATCAATCCGCTTCGCCTGAGGATACGACCCCCTACGCCGATAAGACGCAGGACTCTGCCCCAACCCATAAACCCCCTGCCCCCCCTGAACCCTACGACAATCAATACGAAGAACCAGCGCAAGAAAACTATAACCACGAGCCGCCTCTGCCTTTTGAGACGCCCAGCTCGCCAAAGCCAGATATGACCTTTACTCCTCAGCCGGCAATAGAGAGTTCTGATAATTACTCAGCTCCAGCAACCAACCACGCCAAGAGCAAAGGCAATAACTCCAAATGGCTACCGATAATAGTACTCGCAATTATCGTATACGGCGGAATAGCCGCGTTATACTCAACCGGCATAATAGGGCAGCCACAGGTTAGTCAGACCGAACTCACACCGATACGCGTAGAACGCATACGCGGCATCTTTATTAAAAACAAAGAAATGGGCAGAATCTTTGCTATAGAAGGCCGGATAAGGAACTTCTCAGAAGAACCTCAGGGCATACGTATGATAAGAGGTGTTCTTAAAGACGGTCAGGGACGCATTATTGCTGCCAAGAAGGTTACGCCAGGTAAGATAATATCAAAAGAGGCCTTAAAGACCGTCAGCAAAAATAATCTGCGTAAACAACTCAACGGCGTGCCCGGCGGTAGCATTCCGCCAAAAGGCTCTATCCCTGTAATGATAGTATTTACAAAGCTGCCAAAAGGCTTTGCAGGGGCAGGGGTAGAGATCTA
>CAZUFI010000116.1:0-2199 GCA_964618745.1 uncultured Thermodesulfobacteriota bacterium
TCCGGTCAATGGCTGTGACCGTTACTTTTTTGGCACGTCTTACCTTTGCCAGATAATCAGGAATAGATAGGCAGCCTTCACGGACGGTCTTATTCTGGCTCGTCTCGGTAATGACCGGGTTTATCAGGATTAAAAGGCCGTGGCCCGTGTCTTTTGCGGATTTTGCGGTAATATCAAGGGCGATTATACGTTTTTTTATCCCTATCTGCGGTGCTGCGATGGCCACACCCGGGTTATAGCGCAGGGTATCGATAAGGTCTGTTATATCGCTCTTTAGGCGAGCGTCGATGGTAGCACCGTTATCTCTACGGGCTTTGCCAAAGACCTCTACCTTTGCTGATATCTCACGCAGGGCCGGGTCTGGGTATAGGATGACTTTTCTAATTGCCATGGCTGTTTATAACTGCTCGTAGCGTTCTATCTCTTTTAGCGATATCTCAACGCCTAGGGCCTTTGCCAGTGTATCGAGCCGCTCGCTAAAGGTCGCGCCGTCAAGGCCGATTGGCAGGAAGACCTCCATCATCATAATATATACGTCCTGATCGTTGATGCGCAGGATCTTGGTCGATAGGTCGGTTATATTTACCTCCCACTGCGCCAGTAGCTCGGTGGTGCGATAGACAATTCCCGCCTTGTCCGCACCCGATACGCTCAGGATATGGGTAGCTGCCAAGGCCACGCCTTCGGGTTCTTCGGACATCTCTTTTATATTAATGGTGAGTCCCATCTTTGCACCGGCTACCTTCAGGTCGTATTGCAGGATCTCAATATCGGTATCTGCCGGGGCCTTTGTAATGAGGATCATCGAGAACTCGTCCTGTAGGATCGTCATGCTGGAGTCTTCTATATTGCAGGAGTGGTCAAAGAGTGCTTTGGTTACGCTCGCCACTATGCCGGGGCGGTCACGTCCGATTGCGGTTAGGGCTATTCTCTTCATGATCTTATCCTCCGTTAATTATTGTCATTGGTGGTTTCTTTGTTTTTCACCGGCGGCCTATAATATTCTCTGTCCTTTAGTTCTTCCGGCAGGTAATCCTGCGCAACGCTAGCGTCTTTATAGTTATGCGGATACTTATAACCTTTGGAATAACCCATCTCTTTCATTAGCTTTGTAGGGGCGTTCCGTAGATGCATCGGAACATCGAGCGCACCCTTTTCAACTACGTCTTTTTTTGCTTCTTTATATGCAGTATAAGACGCATTGGATTTGGGGGCACTTGCCAGATAGGCCACGCCGTGCGCTAGATTTATCCAGCCCTCGGGCATACCGATAAAGGCCACGGCATCTTTAACAGAGTTTGCCACGACGAGTGCCTGAGAATCTGCCATGCCGATATCTTCACTGGCAAAGACGACCATTCGCCGTGCGATAAATAGCGGATCTTCACCGCCCTCTATCATACGGGCCAGCCAGTATAGGGCTGCGTCTACCGAGCTGCCACGCATGCTTTTAATAAAGGCCGAGATGACGTTATAGTGTTCGTCTCCGTTTTTGTCGTACCTGATGGCCTTTTTTTGCAGGGCCTCGCGAGCGATCTCTATGGTGATATTGGCGGTTTTACCGGTGGTTGCCTGCGCTATTGCCGCCGAGTACTCCAGTGTGTTGAGTGCCTCTCTGGCATCTCCGTTGGAAAAACCGGCTATGAAGTCCAGTGCCTCGTTATCGACTGTAAGGCCTTCTTTCCCAAGGCCACGTTCCGGGTCGGCAAGGGCTGTGGTCAGCAGGCCTTTTATCTCGTCTTCGTCGAGAGTTTTGAGCGTAAGGACCTTGCAGCGTGATAGCAGCGGGGCATTTACCTCAAAGGACGGGTTCTCGGTCGTCGCTCCGATAAGGGTTATCGTGCCGTCCTCGACGCTATGCAGGAAGGCATCTTGCTGAGCCTTATTAAAGCGGTGTATCTCGTCTACGAAGAGCAGTGTTCGCTTACCAAGCGTAAGGTTTTGACTGGCTTTTTTTACTACCTCTCGTATCTCTTTTACCCCTGATAAGACGGCTGAAAATGCAATGAATTCGGCTTCGCCGCTGCGTGCTATTATGCCAGCGAGCGTGGTCTTACCGCAGCCCGGAGGGCCCCATAATATCAGCGACGGTAGTTTACCTCCGGCCTCTGCGTTACTGAGAAATCGGCCTTTGCCAAGCAGGTGGTCTTGCCCGGTAAACTCCGCTAGAGTCCTTGGCCTCATACGTTCTGCCAGCGG
>CAZUFI010000116.1:2299-5292 GCA_964618745.1 uncultured Thermodesulfobacteriota bacterium
CCCTAATTTATCAAAGAGATCCATCCATAAATTTTACTATAAAATTCACTATATTGACAATTATTTAGCCTCTAAATGCTTTGGATGTCTTTATATCTGGTGATATATGGCTTCATTTTTGGTGCCGTCCTGCCGATATATAAAGTGTAAGCAAGGATGCTTATTCTTTATGTTAATAGTGCATGGAGGCCTTTTTATGATAATAGATTCCTCAAGTATATCTATGATTTCCCGTCATTCCCTTTTAATTGAAGAAGAAAAGACCGAGAGCTTTCGTGCCTGGGTAGATGACGCTGACGCAGATTTTGATGCTATGGAGGCCGCTATGCGTGAGGGTGTCTCTATGCTGGAGGGTATGCGGGAGCTCGCACCGAGGATAGACCGTAACGAGCTTATTAATGAGCTCGGTCTTTCTTTTGACTCGGTGAGCCTATCTGCCAAGGCAGAGAAGTTCCTAGCGCAGATGAGGAATATGGATGCAAAGAGAGGGCAGATCGAGAAGCTATTTAAAGAGCCGGTCAAGCCCGGTGATGAACTCTATGTCTTAAAGATGCTGATTGAGCATCTAACGGGTGAGAAGGTAAAGGTCTATGATCCGACAAAAAAGTATGGCGATAAAGATAAAGACGACCTGGGTGTGATCGAAAATATAGAAGTCCCTTTAAGTGAGCATGCTACGGGCGAGGCCCCGGCTGGCCAAGCTGGCCCGGCAGGCCCGACAGATCAGGCAGGCCAAGCTGGTCAAGTCCCCCAGATAGGCCCTGATGGCGAGCCTATTCCAGAGCGTCTCGGCTGGGGTATTGAGTATCGCAGCAGTGAGTCCTATCGTGAGGTAGAGCAGACGTCTTTTGCCAGTCGTGGTGTCGTAAAGACCGCTGATGGCCGTGAGATCGGCTTTACCCTTGATCTGGAGATGAGCAGAGAGTTCTTATCTGTTAGAGAAGAGACGATGCTAGCCGGAGACGCGCTTTTGGTCGATCCTCTGGTTATTAATTTTTCAGGCAGGGCAGCCGACCTGACCGACCAGAAGTTTCTCTTTGACCTCGATTCGGACGGCGATAGCGAGAGCATATCCTTTGTAACGTCCGGCAGCGGAATGCTCGCCTTTGATAAGAGCGGCGATGGTTATATAAATAACGGTAGCGAGCTTTTCGGCCCGTCAACAGGCAATGGTTTCATGGAGCTTGCGGCCTTTGATGAGGATGGTAATGGTTGGATAGATGCGGCGGATTCTGTTTATAATAAGCTCGTTGTCTGGACAAAAGATTATGCAGGCAATGATATGCTAAATTCGCTAAAGGATACCGGCGTAGGGGCGATATACTTAGAGAGTGCTGAGACACTCTTTAGCATTAATGACTCGAATAACGTCGTTAAGGGGCAGATTGCCTCTACCGGCATATATCTTTCCGAGTCAGATTTAACAGGCGATATTACCCCTGGAACTATCCAGCAGGTTAATCTCGTTGTATGAAGAAAGACGGGCTGCTTTTTTTACGTCGACCGGGTGGGGTCGGCGTAAGGTAGCCCGTTTTCTTATTTCCGGTTGGCAGCAAGACGCGCGGTTTTGTGCTTATATCTAAAAGCCTTAGCCAGCACTTGACGCATCTGTATATCGGTTGCTATACTTAAAAGATAGTTGTTAAAAGGTATGGAAAACCTTAGAGTTGTTTGAGACGGTCAGGGATCGTCTCCTTAGGAGGTACTAAAATGGGACTTGTCGATGGTTTTGATCCATCTAAGATAATAAAGAGGGCACTTAAGAACGGCGGAGATTTTGCCGAGCTTTATCTGGAAGATACGCAGAGTACATCGATTATCTGTGAGGAAGATCGTATTGAGAAGGTACTGCCCGGCAGAGAGCGTGGCTGTGGCGTCAGGGTCTTGTCGAAGCTGAAGACCTTCTATGCATTTACCAACGACCTTACCGAGAAGGGGCTTCTGGGGGTCGCCGATATAGTAGCTGCCGCTGTAAAAGACGGCGTTGAGGTCGGCGAGATCAACCTTAACGACAAGACCGTGGCAGAGGGTTTTCTTATAAAGAAATCTCCCTTTGATGTGGATCTGGCAAAGAAGATTGAATACGTAAATATCGCCAATAGCACGGCACGCGGCTATGACGAAAGGGTCAGGCAGGTTAAGGTTATCTACGGCGATAGCCTGCGCGATACTGCGATTATAAACTCTGAGGGTATCTGGGTTGAAGAACAAAAGACCTCGACGCTTTTTCTTTGTCAGGTAGTAACGCAGCAAGGCGAGATTATCCAGACTGGCTATGAGCCGGTTGGTGGTTTGCTGGGGCTAGAGATATTCGATGATAACCCGCCGGAGCAGGTAGCCGAGCTTGCCGCAAGGCGAGGCGTTATGATGTTGTCGGCGAGAAAGGCCCCGGGTGGTCGTATGCCCGTAGTCTTATCGAGCGAGGCCGGTGGTACGATGATTCACGAGGCCGTTGGACATGGCATCGAGGCCGATCTCGCATGTGAGGGTCTCTCGGTCTATGCCGGAAAGCTCGATGAGCAGGTCGCCAATACTATAATAACGGTCATCGACGACGGAACCATGGCAAATAAAAGGGGCTCTGGCTTCTATGATAGTGAGGGTACTGCGAACTCCAAAAATGTCCTTATTGAAGACGGTATTCTAAAAAAATATATGCAGAGCAGGCTTACCGCTATGAAGGCGGGGGTCGAGTCTACCGGCAACGGCAGACGTCAATCATACAGGCATCAGCCCATTCCACGTATGACCAATACCTATATCGCGCGTGGCAAGGACAATCCCGCTGATATCCTAAAGGCCACTGATAGCGGCCTCTATGTCGTAAAGATGGGCGGGGGGCAGGTCAATACCGTAAACGGCGATTTTGTCTTTGAGGTCACCGAGGGGTATATGATCGAGAAAGGTAAGCAGGGTGAGCCGGTAAGGGGCGCGACGATTACAGGGAGCGGCATTGAGGTCATAAGCTCTATCGATATGGTTGGCTCGGATCT
>CAZUFI010000117.1:0-5272 GCA_964618745.1 uncultured Thermodesulfobacteriota bacterium
CATCGGTCATCATCACAAAGGACAAAAAGAACCTTGTCGTCGATAACTACGCACGGTGGCAGATCATGGATCCGCTAAAGTACTACCGTACCGTTAAGAACGAGATAGGAGCGCAGACAAGGCTCGATGACATCATCTTCTCAAACCTGCGCGAAGAGCTCGGCAAGAGAAACCTGATCGAGATCGTCGCCGGTAACAGGACCGAGCTTATGAAGATAGTAACCGAAAAGACCAATACCGCCTCAGCGGCATACGGTATCTCCGTCCTTGACGTACGCATAAAGAGGGCCGACCTACCACCTGAGAACGAACGCGCCGTCTATGACCGCATGAGGGCAGAGCGTGAGCGCGAGGCCAAGAAATACCGCAGTGAGGGCGAAGAACGCGCACTTGTAATTCGCGCTGTAGCGGATAAAGAAAAGACCATTATCTTATCCGACGCCACTAGAAAGTCGCAGATCCTAAAGGGTGCTGCTGATGCCATGGCGACCAAGCTATATGCCGAGGCCTATTCACGCGACGCACAGTTCTTCTACTTCCTAAAAACAATGGAAGCCTATAAGAAGACAATGAGTGAGAAAGACCTGCTCGTTACTACTCCTAATAGCGAGTTCTTCAGGTATATGAAAAGATCGAAGTAACCGTCACTAACGCTTAGGATTATAAAAAAGGGACAGGCAAATATGCTGTCCCTTTTTTTATTTCACCGCAAAACAAATACCAACCATGATCCTTCGATCCGTCCCCTCCCTGAAACCTATAAATAAAGGTCACCAAAACACATCCTGATAGAATAATTATTTCTCAACCTCACCTCACTATTGATAGATCAATAAATTTTTAAAAAAAACCATTTCACATCAACAAACCAATGACTAGACGTATCAATTAATGCTTGACAAATATCTTGAGTGACAGTACATTTACCCCTGAACCAAAAACACAACAATGCTTACGAATAGTTGAACCTCAGGCATATTTTCTCGTTCACCAATTAACCTCATATACATTTTAATCTCATAGACGTTCTTTATAAATATAATACAACAAACCTAAATTAAAGGAGTCGATCATGGAAGCCTTATTCAGATTTATATTAACGCGTCCGCCGGTTACGCAAAGCGAGGAGGCTCCGAGCATCCCCCTTTCTCAAAAATCTGAGTTCCAGGCGGCACTTGGTAAAGCCCTACAGGATAAAAACCCAAGGAACGCTCTTCAGGCTGCTGCGCGTAAGTTTATCAAAACAACTGCTTTTACCGGCGATCCAAAAGACTTCTCACTATACGAGCAGATCAAGGAGCTCTCAGGCAAGCTTGATCTACTGGAGAAAAACAAAGACCTTACAAACGCCGAGGTATCGAGCGCAATCGAAGAAGCCTTCGGCGCGACACCCGCAGCTATTGTAAGCGGCACCATCCTTAACAAACCCACGACCTCCATAAAAGACAGCCTGCTTGCCATCAAGCAACTACAAAGAGAACACCAGCGACCAATCGAGGCCCTTACGAATCAACTCAGGACCATTGAGTTGATTCAGAAAGTTGCCGACGCAGAGGACTTCCCCGGTAGCGGAGCTACGCTTAGAAAATACCGCCGCCGCTCGGTAATGCTGCCGACTAAGATTGACCTGCGTTCAAGCATCTCTACCCGCTTGTCACAAAAAGCACTTGAGAAAAAACGCAGAGAGGCAGAAGCAAAAGATAATAAAGAGGCAGAAGCAAAGCTTGGTCAATATAACCTGCTAAAGAAAGCAGTCAAAGAACTAACCAGCCTGACCGGCGAGCATATCCAGAGCTCACCGCAAAAATCAAACGCAGGCATAGTAGTTCCTGCTGCTTTACAGGCGACCCAACTCTTGAAAGAGGAAATCACACAAAATCAACGCCTCTCAAAACTCAACCTTTCGCGTGCTCAGATATTGTCGGCAAAAGGCAAAGAGTTCAGCCCTATAGCCGCAGGAACCCTCTTTGCAAAGGCAGTAAGCATTACCCCGACTGCCGTTAAGACAAACCAATTTATCAAAGGAAGTCCTGCCTTCAGACCTTTAAAGGTTCAGGAAAACGGCTTCCGCTTAAAGTCCGTTACAAAAAAAATACTCTCAGCCAGTACTACCAAGATTCTGAAGGATCGCCGCTTGAATATTTCAGAACAGCCGCTTGGTCAGATCATTGAGAGACTGCGCACCGAGATAACAAGCCATAGCAAAGAGCTTGACACCCTCTATGGACGCCCTATAAAACACACCATCAAACGTATCGGCTCGCAAATGATAATGATTAGGTCAGCAAAACCGTCTGCGTGGAATAATATTGTAGTCGGTATCGCCTCGTCAATAAGATTTTTTCCAACACCACCACCAAGGGTTCCGACCTCTTACGGCAGTGTGGCTCCGGCCGGTATAGCAGACCTGCTGATAGTAAAACAACAACTCATCAGGTACGAAGGTTCAGATGTAGCCCACATTGAAAATATCTTAAAAGGGGAAAAGAAAGAACGCGAGCATATACGGCGCAGAGAGACAGAGGAATTAGTCTTCAACGAAGTAGAGATAACAACATCAGAAGAGCGGGAGCTTGAGTCTACAAATCGCTTTGAGATGAACCGTGAGACCAGTGAGACGATAAAAGAAGATTCTTCGCTAAAGGCAGGGCTGACCGTTTCTGGCAGCTACGGGCCAGTGGTAGAGTTCTCGGCAAGTGTAGAAGGTGCTACCTCAAGCAGCAAAGAAGAGGCTATTAAGGCCGCGTCAAGTTTTTCTCAGGACGTTACAGATCGCAGCGCGAATAAGATTACAGAGCGTGTCCTTGAACGCTCGTCCCTGCGCGTCACAAATGAAGTCATCGATAAAAACGCACACATGCTGGATAATGTTGGTGGCTCCGGTCATATCTCCGGTGTATATCAGTGGGTAAACAAGGTATATCAGGCGCAGATCTATAACTATGGGATACGTACCATGTACGACTTCATGGTACCCGAACCAGGCGCTTTCCTGATCGAGGCCTTATCAGATGCACATGCAAATGCGCTGGAAATTGAAAAACCAACGCCTTTTATCTTACGCCCTGATCAAATCACCGAATCTAACTACCACAACTGGATACATGAATACGGCTCCACCGATGTACAGCCGCCGCCGGAGATGTATAAGCACAAATCCTTTGACTTTAACGCCGGCGGCGGCGACGACAAAGTCGATTATAACCATTCAGGGCAGATACAGATCGAAGAAGGATATGCAGCGGTCCACGGAAGGGTCTCATGCGTATTTAATATCTGGAGTTCCAGGCATACCATCGATGTTGCCCTCGGTATGTATACCCATCGCTTTAGTGGTGCAGACTGGTCATGGGCAAGAACTCTGAGCGAAGAGCGTAATTCCATCCCGTTTGCACTGAATACCAACGAGATCTCTGATCTGGGTGTAACGGTCGTGGTCGTGTGCCAGCGTACGCGTCGTGCGATGATGAAGTGGCGTCTTGATACCCACGCTAAACTTACCCAGGCCTACAAGGCACGCCTCTCGGAATATGAGGAACAACTGGCAGCCCTTGAGATGCAGGCCGGAGTAGAAATTGAGGGTAAAAACCCTGCCTTGAATCTGGAGTTGATGAAAGATGAACTCAAAAAGAACTGCATAAGCATCATGACCGAGCAGCACTTCAGCATGTTTGACTCAATCGATACGGGCTCAAGCGGCCTACCACAGATAGACATAGATGAGAACGAGGCCGAAGGCCCGTATGTACGCTTCTTTGAGCAGGCATTTGAGTGGGAGCATATAACATGGGTCACCTACCCGTACTTCTGGGGACGCAAAAGCCAGTGGGAGGAGCGCATATCTTATGAGGATACCGACCCGCTCTTTAATCAATTCCTCAAAGCCGGGTACTGCCGCGTAACCATTCCGGCACGCCCGGGCTTTGAAGGTGCAATCGACCACTTTATGACCTACGGCGAGATCTGGAACGGCGGACCGCTTCCGGCAATCTCCAACCCGCTATACCTGCCTATCGCAGATGAACTCGCGGAGCGTCTGGACAGGCCCGGCAATGAGTTCCCTGAAGGCGAGCCGTGGCTGGTACGCATACCTACAAGCCTTGTCCATCTGCGTGCCGATGACAAGCTGCCAAGATGGAAACAAGACAGCGAGGGCGAGTGGGTAGAAGACACAGACGAGGCATAACTGACGAGGTATAAAAGATAACAACAAAAACAAAAAGACCATTTTCGTAGAACAAAAAGGTCTCATAGCCAACGGCTATGAGACCTTTTTTCTTGCTTTAAGGACGTCCTCTCATAGAGGGCGAAGATAGACTATGAATAAATACATACTGGTATCGGGCTTTGACCATGAACTGAAAGGCCTTAACTTCTTCACCTAATCGGGTAGAAGGAAGAAAAAATAATCAATTAATTCCTGTTTACTTTATAGCTAAATAGCTACCAACCTAACTCTTACCCTCACGCATTGAGCGCTTTCTTCTCCAGACGATAAGTCCTGCTATGCCAGTACCGAGCAAAATATAGGTCGAAGGCTCAGGAACAACAGCATCCATTGGTCCTGCATATGCATCACTGAAAAGATCTAAATGAAAATCTCCGCTTTCGAAAGCATCGAAATAAAGGGTGACAGAAAGAGTACCAAAAACAGTATCAAAACCATCGACACCATCAAATACATCCATATATAGATCAGAAATATCCTCATCATCACTTAAGCCCTGGCCATGAAGCTCCAGTTCTAAAAGAGAGTATCCATCGGCCTGATACCCCAAAGAAGTATCCAGCGTTATAGACATGGAATAATCAACCGAGATCGTAATATTACCGCCGCTGGCACCGCCATTGATAATTCCGGTAAGCTCGGTCCAAGCATCTCCGTAACCGTCGTTACCCGCATCATCGGCGTATGCCTCCGCATGCGCAAACATCCTGCTCGCAGGATCAAAATCAGTAGAGAAATCTAGATAAACAGGATCAAAGACTGATTCGGCATAATAAGCACCTGGTACGCCTGCAGAGTTCTCATTTAAGCTCGTCCAATCAAAAATCGTATCCTGATAAGGACCATCAATAATCAGGCCGCCAAAATCATCCACAGTGTCGGCATATGCCTCTGTCATGCTCTCAGTCCCGGAATAAACAAGAGAGCCAGTAGTTTCAATGGTTAAAGTCTCCAAGTCAAACCCTCCTTTCACTACAGAGGAGGCCATCGTTAGAGCTGATGCCTTACCTGCTGAGAGCGAAAAGGTCATCGCCACTGCAAGAA
>CAZUFI010000118.1:0-5236 GCA_964618745.1 uncultured Thermodesulfobacteriota bacterium
GCTTTTGAAGCTCTCAGGTAAGACGACAAAAGAGATGAATACCGCTGTAGGGTTGCTAGCCGGTGCCAGCAAAGGGGCTGCTAGTATGGTTGTTAATACTCAGCTCTTTATTATGTTCTTAACACTTGCTCTTTGCGTGGCAGGGTGGCTTATAATAAGTCGCACTATCGTAGGGCCGATACTGAATGCAACGCGTGTGGCTCGTGAGATAGCCGACGGCGACCTTAGTAGCAAAGAGCTTATGGTAAGTAGTAAGGATGAGGTTGGCCAGCTCAGTACGGCACTTAACCGCATGAAGTGTAACCTCAATAAGGTAATCGGTAAGATTCAGATGACCTCGGATAGGGTAGGGACCTCAACGGTACAGTTATCGGCAGCAGCCACGCAGATCGTCAGCGGCACTGAGATACAGACCTCGCAGACAATGCAGGTGGCAACGGCCATGGAAGAGATGAGTGCTACGGTAATGGAGGTAGCGAGAAACTCCCAGAATGCATCTGAGAGTGCCGGGAATGCTCAGGAGGTCGCCTCAAAGGGCGGAGAGGTCGTAAGACGTACGGTAGATGGCATGCTTGTTGTCTCTAAGACCGTCCAGGAGAGTGCCGGTACGGTAGAGGCACTTGGCAAAAGCAGTGAAGAGATCGGTGCTATCATCTCTGTTATCAATGATATAGCGGATCAGACAAACCTGCTGGCACTTAATGCCGCAATCGAGGCGGCGCGTGCAGGAGAGCAAGGCAGAGGCTTTGCCGTCGTAGCTGATGAGGTGAGAAAGCTCGCCGAGAAGACTACCAAGGCCACCAAAGAGATCGCCGATATGATCAAGACTATCCAGAACGATACAAAGGGTGCTATGGAATCGATGGAACGCGCAGCCACACAGGTTGAGGAAGGCGTAAGCCTTGCAACCGAGGCCGGTGAGTCATTGACCGAGATAGTCTATAGCGTGGAAGAGGCCAGCAACATGGTGCGCCAGATCGCCGTAGCGGCAGAGGAGCAGAGTGCAACGAGCGAGGAGATATCGGTCAATGTAAATAATATCGCAAATGTCGCTAGTGATACCAGCGAAGGCGTTGGCGAGATATCGGTTGCCGCAGCTGATCTTAACCATGTCGCAGAAGAGCTTAAATCCATAGTAAGTGCCTTTGTTATAAAAAAGGCAGGGGAAAGCCATCGTAAGGCTGAAGATGACAATGTAAGTGATCTGAAGGCAGAGAAGACCGATGGCGAGCCGGATGAAGAGGATGGAAAGTATTTTAAAGTAGGATAATAGTGAAATAAGTATGTATTTCGGTTAAACAGGGCAGCAGCTATATTGTTTTGAAAGTTAAGGAGCGCGGTCTTATCGCGCTCCTTTCTTTTGTACTGCTTTTAAGAGTGTTATTGCGTATTTACTGTTGACAGAACGCCCTGTTATGTTAAAATCTTTTTTCTGTTTTGCTTGTAGCAGAGCGTAAATGTGTTTAGCGGGAGTAGCTCAGTGGTAGAGCACAACCTTGCCAAGGTTGGGGTCGCGGGTTCGAATCCCGTCTCCCGCTCCAGATTATAATTCAAGCATTATCAGAGATTGAAGCTCTTCAATAGTAATCAGCCATACCCTTATTAACGTTGCGCGTTTCTTTACTTCGGAGCTTTAATTATTATAAAGGCCATTACCTGGTCTCCCTGAACTGGCATCAATTGCGATCAGCGCAAACCCAGGTTTGCCGTAACTCGCATTGGGTATTATCAGCCAAAGAGCATAACGCCGTTAGTGGCACTCAGAGATGGTTTTTATATGACTAAGTCCCGGGCTGCAGTGATGGTTGAAGAATTTCAGAAAGTCCTTGAAAGTAAGGGGCTTAAGTCCACGCAACAACGACACTTTATCGCAGAGACTTTTTTCAAGACAAATACCCACGTAAGCCTGGATGAACTCCTAAAAAAAGTAAAACGCAAGACCCCGAATATCGGTTACGCCACGGTCTTTAGGACGATGAAGCTCCTAACCGAGACAGGCCTTGCCATGGAACGTCAGTTCGGAGACGGCCAGACACGCTTTGAAAACGTCCCTCAGGACGGTCATCACGACCACCTGATCTGCATCAAATGTGCGAAGATCGTAGAGTTTCAGAATCAGGTGATTGAAGATCTGCAAGCCGAGACCGCTAATAAATATGGCTTTAAGATCGTTCGTCATAAGCTTGAGCTCTATGGCTACTGCACCGACTGTAATATTTAACGGTTTAACTTCGCCAGAGTTTTTACTCACGAACTTATAAATCCTAATCCTTGCAATTGAAAATGAAAACTGTTATCATTAAAAGCTATGATAACGCTAGCAATTAGTATGGCCGTATTTGTAAATATCATATAATTGAAAATGGAGTTCATTATCATTTAACTATGAGGCACGGTAAAAAAAATAAAGAAGGCCAGAGCTATTCAAAGAAGGTCGTGCTGGTTGGTAATCCGAATGTAGGGAAGAGCGTCATCTTCGGCGCTTTTACCGGGCGTTACGCAACGGTATCGAATTATCCGGGAACGACCGTCGAGGTTTCGCGCGGCGTGGTTACGCTTAAGGGCGAGAAGACTCTGCTGATCGATAGCCCGGGGACAAATACGCTGGTGCCGACCTCAGAAGACGAGGTCGTAACGCGTGATATTCTGATTAATGAGGATATCAGTAGCGTCCTGCAAGTAATAGATACCAAGAATATCAGGCGCGGCCTGCTCGTAACGCTCCAGCTCGCTGAGATGGAGCTACCCGTAGGGCTCTCTCTTAATATGTACGACGAGGCCGGAGAAAAGGGCTTTGATATTGATGTAGAGAGACTAAAAGAGATTGTCGGTACAGAGGTCGTTCCTACCATCGCAACACAACGGTGGGGTCTGGATAAACTCAAGGCGACCCCTTCCTTATCCAAGAACCTATCAGAGATCGTAAGCTATCCGCCACAGATAGATAAGGCAGCCCGTGCAATAGAAGAGCTACTGCCGACGGTGACTCGCTCCAGACGTGCGATATCGCTTATGCTCGTTTCGGGTGATGATACGATGGAGGGCTGGGTAGAGAAGAATCTAGACAAGACCACCACTGAAAAGATCTATACAATCGCATCAGAGCTGCAAAGAAGATACTCCGAGCCGGTTGGTTTTGTCATAAACAAGCTTAGGCTTGCCAGAGTAGATAAGATAATAAGCGAGGTCGTTACGATGACCCCGGTAAAGGGCGGGGTCATCTCCGAGTTTATCGGCAAATGGTCTATGCATCCAATAGGTGGGCTTGTTATTCTGCTGGGTGTTCTCTTTGTTATGTACGAGTTTGTCGGTGTCCTCGGCGCGGGCTATTTTGTTGACCTAATAGAGACCCATGTCTTTGGCGAGTACCTGAACCCTTGGATAACGCGTGTCGTTGAGTTCTTGTCGCCATGGACTATCGTAGAAGAACTCTTGGTCGGCGAGTACGGCATGGTGACTATGGCCCTTACCTATGCCATCGCCATAGTGCTGCCTATAGTCAGCTTTTTCTTTATATTTTTTAGTTTCTTAGAGGACTCCGGCTATCTGCCGAGATTGGCTGTTATGGTAGACAAGCTCTTTAAGATGATGGGTTTAAACGGCAAGGCCGTGCTTCCGATGGTCCTGGGGCTAGGGTGCGCCACGATGGCCACGATGACGACCAGGATCCTTGAGACCCGTAAAGAGCGTATTATCGTGACCCTGCTGCTCGCACTCGGCATTCCGTGCTCGGCACAGCTTGGCGTTATCCTTGGCATGCTCAGTGCTATCTCGTTTACGGCTACGCTTATCTGGGCCGGCGCCGTGGTGCTGGTCCTCTTTGTCGTATCGTATCTGGCCTCTAAGGTAGTGCCCGGCGAGACCTCGGACTTTATCCTTGAAGTACCTCCGATCAGGATGCCGAAGCTATCTAATATTCTATTAAAGACCTATGTACGTGTTCAGTGGTATCTGAAAGAGGCCGTTCCGCTCTTTATGCTTGGTACCTTAATACTTTTTCTGCTCGATAAGTTCAAGATCCTTACGACCCTTGAGTGGGTGGCGTCTCCTGTAATAGTCAGGTTTCTGGACCTTCCCAAGGAGGCCACAGGGGCCTTTATTATAGGTTTTCTAAGGCGTGATTACGGTGCTGCCGGGCTCTTCCAGATGCAGAAGGCCGGCCTGCTTGACCCGACCCAGGTCGTCGTAAGTCTTGTTACGATAACGCTTTTTGTACCGTGCATAGCAAATCTATTTATGATCGCAAAGGAGCGTGGGGTAAAGTCCGCGATCTATATGAGTGTCTTTATCTTCCCATTTGCTCTATTGGTCGGGGGTCTCCTTAATATAGCTCTGCGCACACTTAATATCTCACTCTAAGGAGAGAATTAAATGAATCAGGATACGATAAAAGAAGAGTTGATGGAGTTTATCTGGACCGAGCGTGAGCAAGGGGCAAACTCTATCGAGGTCTTGCTTCAGATAGAAGAGGTCAAGAACTCCGGGGCTACGCTTGAGTCTATCAGAAAGTTGCAGGGCGAGGGCCTTGTGCATATATCGGGCGATAAGGTCACCCTTACCTCAAGTGGTGATAAGCTCTCGGAGAAGATCGTCCGGCGTCACAGGCTGGCTGAGCGGCTCTTATCAGATGTTCTTGATATTGATGAGAGCAGTCTTGACCTGCACGCCTGTAACTTTGAGCACTCGATCTCAAGCGAGGTCGCCGAGAGTATCTGTACGCTTCTGGGGCATCCTCCGAGCTGCCCACACGGTCATCCTATTCCAAAGGGCGAGTGCTGCATGCGGACCTCGTCTTTGATTAAGCCGCTTGTTATCCCTCTTAGCGAGCTCGGCGTAGGCACGGAGGGGCGAGTAAGTTTTATCGTCCCAAAGACCTCAAAAAGGCTTGAAAAGCTCGGCTCTATGGGGCTCGTCCCGGGCAGCGTAGTTAAACTCAACCAGAAAAAACCCGCCTTTGTCATCCAGCTCGGCCAGACAACGCTCGCCCTAGAGGCCGATATCGTCGAGGATATCTTTGTGAAAAGACAATAGACAGAGAGCTTTAGTCTGGCGCTGTTTCTCCGTCTAACAAGCAACCCTGCCTGCATATACAACCTTTTTATTGATCCAGGCTTGCAGCCTGAACCATATATTTTTGCAGAATTATCAAAGCTAGATAAGTATGAAGGTAAGGTTCGATCAAAAAGCACCTTGCCCTGCGATGAAAAACCCTTTGTTGGGTTTCACTGCGTTCTAC